>JAFXNX010000089.1 GCA_017529175.1 Clostridia bacterium | reverse complement strand
TAACGTCTGATGAGCGTTGCGTCCTTGAGGTTTACAACACCGTTGTTATCGACGTCGCCGTACAGAATATTCTGTTCGTCGGACTCTGCTTTCAGCACCACGTTATACGTCGCCGTCTTTCCCATATATTTGAACGTTACGGGAATGTTTCCGGGACGGACATTTCCCTGCGTAAAGAACAGGTAATACGGCTGACCGTCAAACGATTCGCCGTCCTGACCTGTCGCGGTGAACGTCTTCACCGTTCCGCCTTTATAGCGTACCTTGAACACAAGTCCGGTGATATCCGTCGGATAGAACTCGTAATAATCTTCTTCAGCGAGCCATCCGTATTCATCATCTCCGTAAACGTATTCTCTGGAAGGAGGAGTTACGACTTCAATACCTTCTACCGGGTTCTCGAGCAACGTAACGGGAAGCCTTTCGGAAAATCCCGCGTAACTTACGGTCAGGTAATTGTCGCCGCCTACAGTCCACCAGGTATCGTTGCCCTGCGGGTTTATCAACTGTATCCGGGCTCCGTTGACGATATCTCCTATAGCCGCTTCTCTCTTGCTGCCGTCATTGAAGCTTATCTCTATTGTGACGTCAGAGAATGCGTCTGTGTACAGGTAATACCAGAAGGGGCTGTTTCCTTCCTCGCCTGTAAAGTATCCGTTGGCGTATTCGTAGAACGTTGCCGACATTCCGTGCTTGATACTGATACCTGCAACGGTATTTGCAGTTACGGTGACCGGGACAGGAACTGTCTCGCCGAGGTACGTAGCGATCAGGTAGTTATCGCTTCCGAGAGTCCACGGAGAATTATACTGATCATCATACCATCCGACGTAATATCCGCCGACTTCCGATCCGACGGTGGCCTCCCTGCTCGTTCCGTCCTTGTAATTGATCCTTATCACGGCGTCGGTCGGTTCCGATACGTAATAACGGAAGTACTCCTCATTGTCACCGGTAACGGGATTATACCACGTGTCATTACATCCGTTTACGTTTTCCATATAAACGCGGTTCGTTCCGGAAACGAGCTCTAAGCTCTCGACCGGATTCGGAAGGATGCTTAATGCGACTCCGTCGCTCATACCGCCGCAGATCACGCTGAGGACAGGCTGAGCAGTGTCGCCGAGCGAAACGCTCACGCGTTCGCCTCCGACATAAACGCCTCTTCCGTATGTCCAGTCTTCCGTCGAGCCGTCCTCCCACTCGATCCTTGCTGAAAGACCGTTGTAGTTCAAATAGTTCTGAACATATCCTTCGTAATATACGGTCCTTGTCGGAGGGGTCAGTATCGTGACGGACTTTACTCTCTTTGCGCGCTCGACTTTTACGCTGAACGAACCGGTCCTTGACGAACTGCTGTAACGGGCGCCGAGGACATACGTCGTACCTGCCTTCATCTCATATTTTACTCTGAAGTTTCCGTGTCCTCCGCCGTCGTCATCAGACGCAAGGTGATTCATGCTCTCGTTCAGTATGTAGCCGTACGTATCATACTCCGAGTCTGAGAAGAACGCGTAATATCCGTCCTCTTCGGGTGTAAAGCTGTAGTATATGACGCTTCCTTCTCTTTCTATCGACGCATCTTTCGTCTCGTCCAGGCTTATCGGCTCATAATCCTTTACCGTAACCGTACACTCCGCCTTGACGCCGCCTCCGCAGTCGGCGCTTATTGTCGCAACACCCGGAGCGATCAGATGCACTGCGCCTTCGTCGGAGACGGTCGCTACCGTCTCGTCGCTCGAGATCCACGTAATGAAACTGTTTGCCGTGTTCCACGGCTCACACGTCACAGAAGGATAGTACCAGGTGTTCTTGTATCCGGTATAAGACGTTTCAGAGAGCGTGACCGACACGGGAGGCGTCGCCTTTGATACCGTCAGGTCGTAAGTCAGATCTTCGTTGTCATAATACTCGTTGGGTGTAGTATTGATATAATAGTTTTGTCCTGCCGAAAGATAAACGCTGATCTTTCCCGTGCCTCCGGTGTAATTTTCGCAGTTGATATTGACCGAGTTCAAATTTTTCGAATAGTTCGAAGCGCCGAAGCAGTATATTCCGCTTGTCGTCGGAGTAAATACGTACATCTTATGCATATAATCGACCGTGTAATTGCCGAAGTCGACTCTTTCGGGAACGTCTACCGTCAGTATCCCGGGCATGAACGCCGTAACGTGACATGATGCCGAGACGCCGCCTGAAACGGTAAACGTAACGTCCGTTTCTCCTTCTCCGGCAAGCTGCACCCAACAATTACCGGAAGAGTCATAGCTTATCTCTGCGACGTTCTCATTGCTCGAAGTCCATGTAATATTCCCCGGGATCGCATAGAACGGCGAGAACTCAGCATTTATCAGGTAACTGTAATTTCTTCTTACATAGCCGCGGATCGATCTTGTCGATATATCGACAGACTGCGCCTCGGGAGACTTGACAAGCGTTACTTTGAAAGCGCCTGTAAGGTTCGAGCTTAAAAATCTTGCGCCGAGGATATACTCCCTTCCCGCTGTCATCTGACGGACCATAAGGAAGTTAGCGTTCGGTCCGCTGTCATCGTCGCTCCAGATCTCACTCATTGAAGAATTCAAAATCCTTCCGTAGGTATCACCGTCCGAGATCGAGTAGAATGAATAATACCCGTCTTCTTCCGGGATGAATTTAAATAATACCTCTGCACCCTGATCGCCGATCACGACGTCCTTTGTATCGCCCGCAGCGATCGGTTCAAAGTCCTTGACGGTGACCGTACATTCGGCATATTCTCCGTTTGCGATCGTCGCCCTTATTGTCGCGTCGCCCACGGATTTCAACTTAACGTGACCGTTGCTGACCGCAGCTACCGTACTGTCGCTCGACGTCCAGACTATTCCCGCGTTTGACGCGTTCCACGGTTCAAACGACGCGTTGATATCAAACGTAGCATTCAGATACCCGGTATAACTCGTTTTGTCAAAATTAACCTTCTCGGGATCTGCAGCCTTTGAAACGGTCACGTCATACTCGCCGTTCCCGCCGTTATTGTAGCTGTCGAAACACGTCTCAAGGCGGTATGTACTGCCGGCAATGAGACTGCAGACAAGTCTGCCGTTGCTTGTCGAAGAATAATTCTGCAGATACATATTCGTACTGCAGCCGTCCGGTACGTTCGACGTCCCGAAGCAATACTCTCCGCTCTCGCTTGGCGTAAAGACGAGCTGCATCGTCCTGTTACCCGTGATCGTAACTCTTACAGGAACGTCCTCGGTCATAACGATCGGATCGAGCACCGTGACAGCGCATTCAGCAGTCAGCCCGTTCTCACTCGTCGCCGTGACCGTCGCCTCTCCCGCTCCGACGTACGTAAGATTGCCGTATTCGTCGACCGTAACGACGTCCTCGTCGCTCGAAGTCCACGTTATATTCTCGAGGGCTGCGTCACTCGGAGTATATTCGACGCTCAGATAGTAAGTGTAATACGTATCGCCGGCAAATCCCGTCAGGAAAGAGTGATCCAAAGAGATCGAACTTGCGCTCGGCGCCTTGGTGAGCGTGACCGTATAATTGCCGACAGCGTCGCTGTAATTAAATCCCGCCGCAAGATAATACTCTTTGCCCGCGGTGAACTCATAAATGATCTTGAAATTATTGTAACCTCCGCCGTAGCTTACAGATGCGAGACAGTTGAAGTTACTGTCGTAAATTATGCCACTCGTGTCATACGGTCCGGTCGATTTGAATACGTACCATCCGCTCTCTTCCGGAACGAATCTGTAGTATTCGTAATCGCCTGCATTTTCGATCACTACGTTTTTAGTATCGCCCACAGCGATCGGTTCGTAGTCCTTGACCGTGACCGTACACTCGGCATAAACGCTTTCCGAGAGGGCCGCTTTTATGACCGCCGTGCCCACGGACTTCAATGAAACGTTTCCGTAGTTGTCAACTGTCGCGACCGAGTTGTCGCTCGAGGTCCACGTCAGTGTTACGCTGTCATCGGCGTTCCACGGTTCAAACATTGCGTATAGTTCAAGGCAGGTATTTATATAACCGCTATATTCCGTTTTGTTAAGCAAGACCTCAGTCGGCTCAACGCACTTTGAAACGGTAACGTCATATTCTCCGTTTTCACATCCCCAGTCAAAATGCGTATCGAGCCGGTACGTTCTGCCGGCTTCAAGGTAACACGTGAGCCTGCCGTTGTAAGACGACGAATAACTCTGCAGCCACATATAAGTGCCGCAGTCATCGGGCTTATTCGATACGCCGAAGCAGTAATCACCGCCGTCGGAAGGGGTAAACACGAGCTGCGCCGTTTTATTATCAACTATTTCGACCCGTGCGGGAACGTCCTCGGTCATCACGATCGGATCGAGGACCGTGACAGCGCATTCAGCAGTCAGCCCGTTCTCACTCGTCGCCGTGACCGTCGCCTCGCCCGCGCCGATTACAGTCAGCGCGCCGTATTCGTCGACT
This sequence comes from Clostridia bacterium, assembly GCA_017529175.1. The sequence goes on along the minus strand of JAFXNX010000089.1, from coordinate 4,461 downwards.
TTTACAACGCTCTCGTCGCTCGTCGTCCACGTTATCGTCTCAGGCGCGGCGTCATCGGGATAGAAATATGCGTCCATACTGTAATAATCCGAATCGTCTCCGACGAATGTTCTGATATTACTGATGTTGGTTCTTATGGAAGACGCCGCAGGCGCCTTCTCGAGCGTTACCGGGAAAGAACCGGTGCGGGATGAACTCCAATATCTTGCACAGAATATGTATTGTTCTCCTGCCGTCAGCTTACGGGAGATGCGGAAGTTGCCGTCATACCCGCTGCTGTCGTCCGAGGCGATCTGATTCATAGCGGAATCGTACAGTATTCCGTATGTATCGTCTTCCGAGCTTGAATAGAAATTGTAATATCCCGTCTCTTCGGGAACGAACTTGAAATAAGCCATCTCTCCGCCGTTTTCGATAACGACGTCCTTGGTGTCTCCCGCGGCTATCGGCTCATAGTCCTTGACCGTGACCGTACACTCGGCATATTCGCCGCTTGAGAGCGTCGCTCTGATCACGGCGCTGCCGACAGATCTCAGCGTAACGGACGCGTATCTTCCGTAGTTGCCGAAACTGATGGTCGATACTGACGCGACCGCGTCGTTATCCGACGTCCATACCACGCCGTCGCCGTAGTCGCCGTTCCACGGAGCGATCGACGCTTCTATCTCAAAGCTGCCGTTTATGCGTCCTTCATATTCCGTTTTGTCAAGAGAAACGGAGGTCGGATCCGTTACCTTTGATACGATAACGTCATAAGAACCGCCCTGTCCGCTGCTGCCGTTAAATACGTTAACACCTGTGGATATAACGTACGTATTGCCCGCTTCAAGAGTACACGTTAAACGTTCGTTGTTGTAAGCTGAGCTGTAACCGCCCTCTAAATGTACTTTCTGTATCGACTTGGAAAAGTTCCGTGCTTCGAAGCAGTATTTTCCGCTCTCACCCGGAGTAAATTCAAGCTGGACGTCTTCGTAGTAGTATTCGGAGTCGATCTCAACCGTTACGGGAACGTCCTCGGTCATTACAGCGCGTTCGAGAGTTTTGACCGTGCACTCCGCCGTAAGTCCGTTTTCACTCGTCGCGGTTATCACCGTTTCTCCGGCGCCGGCAAGTGAAATTTGTCCGTATTGGTTGACCGTGGCGACGCTCTCGTCGCCCGACGTCCATGTCACGTCCTCGGGCGCCGTCCCGGAGGGGCTAAAATAAACGTCGACATAAAAGCCGTCTCCGGGATAACCCCTTACGCTTTCTCTTGAAAGGGTCATCTCCGTCGCGCTCGGAGTCTTGACTATCGTTACGTCGAACGAACCCGTACGCCATCCGCCGTAATATGCGGAGCCGAGATAGTAAGTCACACCCGCTTCGAGCTTATAAGTGATCTTGAAGTTACCGTTATCTCCTCCGCCGTCTTTGCCGGTGATATAGGACATTGCGGAGTCGTACAGATAACCGTACGTGTCGCTTTCCTCATCCGCCATGGAATAAAACGAATAGTACGCCGTTTCTTCGGGCTTGAAGGAATAGTACGCAACGTCTCCTCCGTTTTCTATCGTTACGGTTTTTATTTCGTCGAGTGCGATCGGGTCGTAACCCTCGACCGTGACGGCGCATTCGCCCTTCGCGCCGCTGCTCGCGGTCGCGGTAATGACCGCGGTCCCCTCGGCTCTCAGACTGACGTTTCCGTAATAATCGACGTGTGCAACGTCATCGTTGCTCGACGACCATTCAATATTTATATAATCGGGTACGTTCCACGGTTCGACCGAATACGTCAGCTGGAATTGGTCTCGTATTTTTCCCGTGTGTTCACTTTCGGAAAGAGTAATGCTCTCCGGCTCGACTTCCCTTGCAACGGTAATCTTATACGATACGGTCTCGGTTGACTTCGTATCATATATTCTCGTCTTGATTCTTTTTTCGCTGCCCTCGTAAAGATAACGTCTGAAAAGCCATTCTTTACCGGAATTAGCTGCCCCGTATCCGTTGAGTTCAACGTACAGCTTCTCTTCCGGATCGGATACGTCGGAGATCCTTACGATATAGTAGCCTTCGACCTCGGGAGTAAAGGCGAACGTCTCCGTTTCGCCGCCGGTGACTTCAACGTCTGCCGGAACGTTCTCTTCAATGGGGGTCGGCTCGACGACTGTGACTTCGCACGTCGCCTCAAGGCCGCTCTCGGTCGTCGCCGTGATCGTCACTTTCCCCGCGGAAAGAAAACCTATAAAACCGTCGGATTGAACGTAGGCGATATTCACGTCGCTCGACGTCCACGTGATACTTTCCGGCGCCGCGTCGGCAGGGTCGCATATAACGCCCATTTCGTCAAAATAAGAGCCGACGCATCCCTTGATCTTGCTGTTCGTAAGACTGATCGACTCAAGCGCGGGAGCGCGCGTGATAATGATATCGAAAGGTTCTGTGCCGTTCGTATTATATGTGACAAGGTAATACGTCTTGCCCTTGGTAAGATAACACGACGCCATGAAATTACCGTTCTCGGCGTTGGCGTATCCGTTCTTCAGCAAATATATCATACTCTCGTCGTATATACTTCCGCTGCTCTCAACGTCCGAGACAGACTTGAAGTTGTAAGTTCCGCTCTCGGTCGGTGAGAATTTGTAAATTGCCCTATAGTCGTAGCCGTCCGGAGTTACGGTGACAGCTTCGTCGGCATTGATATAAGGCGCGGGTGTGACCGTGACTTTTACGGACGATGAAAGACCTCCCTCGGTCGACGCGGTAACAGTAACGTCGCCAACGGAATTTGCATAAAATCTGCCGCCGTATTCATGACGCAGCACGTTCTCATCGCTCGACGTCCATTCGACGTAATCGTAGCAATAGGAGTGATCGGGAAGGAACGAGTATCCAAACTCGTAATACGTCTTCTCGCAGATCGTGACGTCATTTCCGTCGCCGATAAGGATACCGGTCGCTTCGACTTCACGATACAGCTCTACGTCAAAGCTGCCCGTTCCTCCGCCGTAATAACGGCAGCCGTAGACGTAAGTCGTACCCGCGGTAAGATCGTATCCCAAGCGGAAGTTGTTGTTTTCGCCGCCGTCGTCGTCGCTCGCTATCACAACCATCGACGCATCGTACAGATAGCCGTACGTATCGCTATTTGCATATGATGTGAAATAATATGTACCGTCTGACGCCGTCGTAAATCTGAAGTAGGCATAGCCGCTGCCTTCATCGATCACCGCGGTCGTGACTTCGCCGAGCGTCAGCTCCGGATAGTCGTCGATACCGGTCGCAAACACCGACGCCGGTATCATGCCGAGGATCATAACGATCGTAAGAAATACCGATAAAAACCGTTTAGCTTTCATTATTATATATTCCCCCGTTGATAAATGACCGGGGACCCAAAGCCTCATATCATTCGCCTTGAGGACCCCTTGAATAAGCAAAAACTGCCTGCAAAGCATAAACTCTGCAGGCAGTTAATCATTCGTTAATCAGCGCTGACCGTCAATATTCTTATTTCGTTAAAGCCTGCCAAAGAATCCGGTCAAAACCTGATCAGTTATTGTGGCTTCTCTTTTTGTTGTAAACCGTGAATACCACGAAGCTTGCGCAGGAGATGACCGCGAGGATCGCCCAGAATACGACGTGGCTCGTGTAGCCGGTCGTCGGGGATTTCGCGCTGTCGTCCTTATTTGCGCCGTCATCTGTATTGCCCGAAGGAGTAGGAGTAGGCGTTTCAGCCTTCTTCTTACCTACAAGGATGAAGTCGTTGAGGTCATCAGTCTCGAATACGATACCGTCGTCAGTCTTCTCGAACGGGATCTTTTCGCTCGTACCGTCAGACTTGATGTGGATGAGTTCGATATCTTCGTAGTTCTTAAGAACGTCTTCTTCAACGGGGATAGTAACTCTTACTTTTCCGCCTGCTTCTTTACTCTGACCGTTGTTGATGATCTGAATGTTTTCAGCAGTAATTACTTCTTTGCCTTCCGGTACTTCGCCCTTCTGGTTTTCGCCGAGGCTGCCCGTTATGTTGGTAGCAACGATCTCATCGTCGGGATCGAACGGAGTTCCGTCAACTGCTTCTATCGCAGTACCGTCTTCGTTCTTGAGTTCTTCCTGGAGCTTGCCGATCTGCTCTGTTACGGTCTCGCCGCATTTTGTGCACGTTCCGGTCTTTTCACCGAACTCATCAACTGTCGGTTCCTTCGTTACCGTCCAATTCTCAACATTATGTCCGAGAGCGCTGCCAACGTCTGCGATCGTATCGGTAGCTCCGCAGCCGTAGTCGCAAGTTGCGGTCTTTGTTCCGTCAGCTGTGCAAGTTGCGTCGTTGTTCGATACGTAGTTCGTGAAGCTGTGAGCTTTCATGCTTCCTTCGTCAGTTATCGTATCTGTCGCGCCGCAGCCGTAATCGCAAGTTGCGGTCTTTGTTCCGTCAGCTGTGCAAGTTGCGTCGTTGTTCGATACCTAGTTCGTGAAGCTGTG
>JAFXNX010000088.1 GCA_017529175.1 Clostridia bacterium | reverse complement strand
CGCGACGCGTCAACGTCCTCGGCGTTCGCCGCGAGTATTCTGCCGGTATCGTCTGTCAGCGCTTTTGCCATTTTGCGAAGCGCATCATTCTTCTGCTCCGTTGAAGCGCAGCCGATAAATCTCGACGCCGCCTTCGCCCTTTTCAGTATTTCGTTCGTAGTCATATTATCACTGACCTTTCTTTGCGGTGAATCTCGTTCCGACGGATTTTCCTTCAATAATATTATATAGCACGTTCGGATCTGTGCCGTTTGCTATCATCATATCGCATCCCGCGTCTGTCGCGATCTTCGCGGCGCGTATCTTCGTCACCATGCCGCCCGTTCCCATCTTGGACCCGCGTCCTCCGGCGAGCGCTTCGATCTCTTCCGTGATCTCGTCGACGACCGGGATGAGTTTTGCACCGTGATTTTCTTTCGGGTCGCCGGTGAAAAGTCCGTCGATGTCGGAAAGAAGTATCAGAAGGTCCGCTCCGGCGTTAGCGGCGACGATGGCGGAGAGCGTGTCGTTGTCGCCGATGACGAATTCATCGGTAGACACCGTGTCGTTTTCGTTGATGACGGGCAGAACGCTCATCTCGAGAAGACGGTCGACAGTCGCGATGAAATTGTCGCGGTGCGCGCTGTCGTTTACATCGTCTGCCGTGAGAAGTATCTGCGCTATCGTGTGGTTGTATTCGGAGAACAGCTTGTCGTACGTATACATCAGCTCGCACTGACCGACCGCGGCGACCGCCTGCTTTGTCACAAGATCGTTCGGACGTTCGGAGAGGGAAAGGCGCCCCATGCCCATTCCGACTGCGCCGGATGATACGAGTATTATCTCATGTCCCGCGTTTTTAAGATCGGAAAGAACGCGGCAGAGTTTTTCCATATGCCTTATATTGAGGTTTCCGGTGGAATACGCTAAAGTTGACGTTCCCACTTTTACTACAGTTCTCATAAAACCCTCGATTCAAATATTTATCAATTATATTCTATCATAAAAACTCTTAAAATCAAGAGGCGGCGGCGCATTTATCGCGTGCCGCGCTCGTTTTAGCACTCTCACCGTGAGTTTACAATTAATTAACAAAAATATTCTCTTTATATCTTGACAAAATACTAATATGGTGGTAAATTTATAGCATAGATTTAGCACTCTCAAATATCAAGTGCTAAAATTTACAGTCTGATCTGTATAAGGAGTGTTTTTCGTGAAGAATAATAACGGACAACTTTCCGACAGAAAAAAACTGATACTTAAAGCGATAATCGAAGCGCATATCGAGCTCGGAGAGCCGGTCGGAAGCAACTACCTTATGAAGAATAAGGGTATCAACTATTCGTCGGCGACGATCCGAAACGAGCTTGCGGAGCTCGAGGAGATGGGATATCTCGAACAGCCGCATACGTCCGCCGGCAGAGTTCCGTCGGAGCTCGGTTACAGATTTTACGTCGATACGCTGATCGAGGACTACGATCTTACCGCTAAGGAGATCGGGGAACTGAAAAGCTCGCTCACCGAAAAGCGCGCGGAACTTGACCATATTCTGAGTTCTGCGATGGAGCTTGCGTCTTCGATGACGAATTATCCGGCGCTCGCGGTGAAGCCGCGTTTTCGCGGATTCATCGTCAAAAAGTTCAGTCTTGTGTGCGTTGACGAATACAATTTCGTGCTCGTTATGATAACAGGCACGGGAGAGGCGAAGACGAGAAATCTGCGTTCCGAGCGTGCGGTTCCCGCACAAGCGGCGGACTTGATGACGGACCTTCTCAACAGGTATCTTGTCGGTATCAGAGGTAATGAGATAACTCTTGACATAGTGCTTGAAATGGAAAGGCAGATGGGCGAGTATTCGTACATCGTATCGCCGATCGTCAAGAGCGTCCACGAAGCGATGAGCTCGGAAGGCGGCGGAGAACTTATGGTGGAGGGAGTCAACAGACTTCTTTCCTATCCGGAATTCAACGACGTCGAACGTCTGCAGGATATGCTTTCTCTGTTTGAGAGCAAGGATGACCTGCTCGACGTGATCTCGGACGAGAGCGAGGGCGTCTCGGGCGACGACGTGCGCGTTCTTATCGGAAGCGAGAACGTGGTCAAGACCATGGACAACTCGACTCTGATCTTCAAGCCGATAATCCAGTCGGGCAAGACGGTGGGAGTCATCGGTATCATAGGGCCGACGAGAATGGATTATTCGAGGGTCATCGCGATGATCAACCGGCTGACAGACGGTATAAACGAGATAATGAACGAGTCCGGAAGACGGCTCGCGGCGCCGCCCGGCAGCGCGGATGACGGCGGAGAATAGAGACAGAAGGAGGGATAGTCGATGGATGAGGAAATGAAAGAGCGCGAAGCTCCGCAAGAAGAAATATGCGAAGAGGAAGCGCTGAAGGAAACGCCTGAGGCGGAAGCCGAGGGGGCATCGCCCGAGAGCGAAGAAAAAGCTTCCGACGACAAAAAGAACAAGAAGGAAGAGAAAAAGTATAAAGCGAAGGCGGCGTCCCTTGAGAAAGAGAACGCGGAACTGAAGGCAAAGCTCGAAGGCGAGACGGATTCGCGTCTTCGCATAGCCGCGGAATACGAAAACTTCAGAAAGAGGACGCAGAAGGAAAAGGACGGGATATATTCCGACGCTGTTTCCGATACTCTTAAAGAGCTTCTGCCGCTGCTTGACGACCTTGACCGCGCCGCGACTTACATGGACGGCGATAACGTAGGAGAAGGACTTGCGCTGATACTAAAAACAGTACCGGACGTCCTTTCAAAACTCAAGGTAGAGCCGTTCGGCGAGGCGGGAGAACAGTTCGATCCGAATCTCCACGACGCCATGATGCACGAGGAAAACGAGGCGTACGGAGAAAACGAAATAGTCGAAGTCTTCCGCAAAGGTTACAAAACAGGTGAGAAAATAATCAGACACGCGCTTGTAAAAGTGGCTAACTGATAATAATATAACAAAGAATAAACGGAGGTAATTTATCATGGCAAAGATTATAGGTATAGATTTAGGTACGACGAATTCATGCGTCGCGGTATACGAGGGCGGCGAGCCCACAGTCATTCCGAATCCCGAAGGCGCGAGAACGACGCCGTCAGTCGTCGCTTTCTCGAAAACCGGAGAGAGAATGGTAGGTCAGGTCGCAAAGAGACAGGCGATCACTAACCCCGACCGCACCGTAATGAGCATCAAACGTGAAATGGGCACGAGCCACACGGTAACGATCGACGACAAGAAGTACACACCGCAGGAGATATCCGCGATGATCCTTCAGAAGCTGAAGGCGGATGCCGAGGCATACCTCGGAACGACTG
>JAFXNX010000087.1 GCA_017529175.1 Clostridia bacterium | reverse complement strand
GCGATGAATTTGGAGCGCAGAGGATCTCCCGGCATAAGAACGGTCTTGCCGAAATCCTCGGGAGAAGCGTTTATATGAGGTGTAGGATAGTTTGCCATATTATTTCAACCTGTCAGTCGACGAGGTTTTCCTCCTTTACGATTTTTACTATTCTCGACGTACCGAGACGGGATGCGCCGAGCGCTGCGAAGTCCTCGGCGTCCTTTATCGACGCGATCCCTCCGGCGGCTTTGATCTTCAGGTGAGGCGCAGAATACTTTGCGAAAAGCGCAACGTCCTCTTTTGTAGCTCCGCCCTTTGAGAATCCCGTAGACGTCTTGATGTAATCAGCGCCTGACTCGGAGACGATCTCGCACATTTTGATCTTCTCATCATCCGTAAGAAGACAGGTCTCGATTATGACCTTGAGAAGCTTGCCGCCGCAAGCGCGCTTTACGTCCTTGATCTCGCTCAAAAGGTCGTCGTACTTCTTGTCCTTCAGCCATCCGATATTGATGACCATATCTATCTCGTCTGCGCCGTTCTTTACGGCGTCCTCTGTCTCAAAACACTTGACCGCCGTCGTGGAATAGCCGTTCGGAAAGCCGATGACCGTGCATATCTTCAGCTTGTCCCCGACGTATTCCTTTGCCGCCTTAACGTATGAAGCCGGTATACATACGGACGCCGTGCCGTACTTGACGCCGTCGTCGCAGATCGCTTTTATCTCGCTCCACGTCGCGCCCTGCGCAAGAAGCGTGTGATCTACTATCGATAGAATTTCTTTGATCTCCATAACTGTCCTCCGATTATCAAACTCTGTTTTTATCTTCTTCGATATGTTTCTTATAGCACTTGTGGCACATTGCGATATAGCTGTCGTTTCCGCCGATGAAAACCTGCTGACCGCTCGTTATCACCCTGCCGTCCGGCGATATCCTCGCGTTGACCGTCGCCTTCGCTCCGCAGTCGCAAATAGTCTTTATCTCCGTTATTGAATCCGCGAGCTCGAAAAGGCGGCGGCTGCCCGGGAACATCTTCGTACGGAAGTCCGTGCGCAGACCGAAGCAGAGCACGGGAAGATCGTAATTATCGACGAGGTATCTCATCTGATCTATCTGATCCTCGGTGAAGAACTGACACTCATCGGCAATTATTACGTCAACGTCTTCTTTTTCCTCGTAAAGAGCTGTAATATCGTCGTCCGGACCGATAACGTCGGCATCGGCGAAAAGCCCTATCCTCGAGCGTACCACGGCCTCGCCGTCCCTGTTGTCGACCGAGGGTTTTATGAGCCAGACCTTCATATTGCGCTCTTCATAATTGAATTTGGTTATCAGCGCGTTAGCCGTCTTAGACGAGCCCATCGCGCCGTATTTAAAATACAGTTTTGCCATGTCAGACCTTCCGCAAGTTATAATTACTATATTATATAATATCATACAAAGACAATATTATCAAGTATATTCAAATAATATGTCGGTGCGGGATGGATTTTTGTGAAAAACTACTTGAAATCAACGACAAATTTCAGTTATAATATAAAAAAAGAAATCCGGCAAAATGCGAAAGGATGACGACGATGCTTGATCCGTTCGATTACAAAGAACCGTCCTGCCCGCTCTCGGGCGGAAGAGAATTCTATTATCCGTCGCCGGACGACCCCGCCGGTACGGTACCTGTAAGACGGATAATTGAGCGGTTTGATTCTTATAACGACAAAAATGACGGAGAAGGCGCGCTCGCTTTTCTTTCAAAATGGATTGCGGAAGCAAAAGAGCTTCGAGACCTTTCAGGCGAACTCTCCTTGCAGAACGAGCTGATGGGATGTCTTCGAAAGCTCGGGCGGAAAGATGAAGCCCTCGCCGCCGCCGAAAGGGCGCTTGAGCTGATAAGTCTTGCAAAGACGGAAGGCACCGTCAGCGCGGCGACAGTATATCTCAACGCCGCGACTGTATATAAATCTTGCGAACGGCCGGAAGACGCGCTCGAATACTACGAGGCGGCCGACAGGATATACCGCGCGAAGCTTGACGCAAACGACAAACTGATAGCGGGACTTTGCAACAATTCCGCGCTCGCGCTGTGCGATATCGGGCGCTTTGATGAAGCGGAATCCCTCTTCGTCGAAGCGGCGGCCATAATGTCCCTTTACGACGACGGAGGGTGCGACGAGGCGTCGACCTACGTCAATATGGCTCATATGTACGAGGTATGGCGAAAAGACGGCAAAGAGGAAGCGTCATGCTGCCTCGACACCGCCTGGCAGATACTCGATTCCGACAAAACGGAACGAAACTCATATTACGCTTTCACCGCGTCAAAATGCGCGCCGTCATACGCGCACTTCGGTCAGAACGAAAGAGCGCGTATCCTTGAGGAAAGGTCGAAAATGATATATGAAGGGAATTGAATTATCCGAAAGATATTTTCGCGAGTGCGGAGAAAAAATGATATCGGAACAGTTTCCGCATCTATCGGAAAGAATAGCTTTCGGCATCGCGGGAGAGGGTTCTGAGTGCCTCGGTTACGACGACGATATCTCGCGCGACCACGATTTCGAGCCGTCCTTCTGTATGTGGCTCACTGACGAAGACTTCGATAAATACCGCCTCGACCTGACGCGCGCTTACAATTCCCTGCCGCGCGATTTTATGGGATACAGGCGTACGAACGACACCCCGACCGGAGGCGAAAGGCGGGGGGCGATGAGCATCTCCTCTTTCTATATGAAGTTTCTCGGCGCGCCGGGCGCGCCGGCATCATACGCCCACTGGCTCGCACTTCCTGAGCACGCGCTTCGCTCGGCGACGTCCGGCAAAGTATTCCGCGACGGCCTCGGCACGTTCTCCGAGATCAGAGAAAAACTGATGGAGGGGTATCCCGGGGACGTACGTCTTAAGAAGATCGCATCCGCGCTCGTCTGCGCGGCGCAATCGGGGATCTATAACTATCCGAGATGTTTGGCACACGGCGAAAACGGCGCCGCCCAGCTCGCAATTTTTGCATTTGTAAAAAATATTTGCGCTTTGATATATCTGATAAACAACGAGTATATGCCGTTCTACAAATGGGTCTTCCGCGGGATGCACGACCTTCCGTTACTGTCCGACTTCGGCGACGTTCTTGCGTTCCTTATCGAGAGCGGGAATACTGTGCGCGAGAAAGAAGCAAAGCTCGGGATAATAAAAGACGTCTCGCGCGCCGTACTCGCAGAGCTTTCCTCTCAAGGGCTCATAAGAGGCGGCGGGGACGATTTGGAACATTTCGCGTACGAAGTCAACTCAAAAATCAAAGACGCAAACTTAAGAAACGAAAGCATTTTTTCCGGAATGATACGCGAATAAAACGCGTATCCCGGAGCTCTCTGATAACACAAAAGGACCGGAGGCGCAACCCCCGATCCTTTATTTTATTTATTACGGCCACAGTTCGCGGTCGAGATAGCAGAGGATAGTATCCTCGAGCCAGTACATATACTCGCTTGTTTGCGAGTATTTTTCGTACTCTTTCATTTTAAGATACAAGTCTCTGCCGTCTCCGGCGTCGTGCCAGAAATCGGCGAAAACGAAATCATATTCTTCCCCCGGCGCAACATTTGATGCGTATTCGAACGCGTCGGAGCGAACTATGTCAATTTTCTCTTTATGAGGGAACTGAGGCAGGATGTGACGACTGAAAAGATCGATCACCGATCTGTCTCTTTCTACTACCGTGACGGACGCGACGTCATCCTTTTCCGACGCCATATAAGCGAAATACCCGAGACCGAGACCGTATGTCAGCACTTTTCCTCGCGCGGCTTTTATCGCGGGCATCGTCGTCACCGTCTCGTTCGGCATAAGAGTCATCCACTCTCTTCCGCCCTCTAGCACCGCGGGAAAGCTGAACGGCATTGTGAAAAAGCCGAGCTGAGGGATAAGTCTGCCGTCTTCCGTCACGATGAAGTCGCGGCAGACGAACGCTTCTGCCGGCTTCAGCGTCTCGTGCTTAAGCTCCCACGCGCCGTCCTTTGCGTCCGGGATCACTATATTCTTATAATACGGATCGGCAAGATATTCTTCCACGTCGAGCATATTGAACATCGGAACGACGTAGTTTCTGAAAAACGCGCGGTCGCGTCCCGAAGAATCGACTCCGAATCTTGCCGCGAACAGTTCGGCATACGCGTACTCGCAAGAGACCCCCGCTCCGTTTGCGATATCCGTCACCGTGTCTATATCAAATTCATCCGGGGCGAAATTCAAAAACAGACTCGCAAGATCTGTTATCCTGCCGTTGCACCGCCTCGTTTCATTAGGCGACATATACGCGCGAGAGAGCGATTTGACGTCTTTTTCATTCATAGTTCTTGTCTTTCCTCTTTTCGTCGCCGCTTTCCATAAATCCCGCGGCGTCGCAATCCGTAACTATATAGTGTTCGATAAGCTCGCATCCCGCCTTACGGCAAAAATCAGAGAGCCGTTCGGTTATCATCACGTCGTCAGGCGACGGTTTGAATCTTCTCTCCGGATGCTTATGTGCAAAGATAAAACGCTTGCATCCTAAAGTTATGTATCTGTCTAAATAGTCTTTGAAAACTTCGTCAGTCGTACCGGGAGCGAACTTTTTGTATTCCTTGTATGAGAAAGCTCCGTCGAGCGCGATCATTACCGACGCGTCGACCTCCTCGTTTCTCATAAGCCACAGAAGCAGCGGCTTCACTCTTATTTCGTAGTCAAGAGACCCCCGCGTCAGCCATTCGACGACTGCCCTGTCGACCATTTCGGACGTGG
>JAFXNX010000086.1 GCA_017529175.1 Clostridia bacterium | reverse complement strand
GTTGTTCAATTTTCAATGAGCATCACCCACCCCTTTTGAGGTGAGCTTGATTATTATACCAAATACTGTTCCCGTTGTCAATAGTTTTATTCAAGTTTTTTTGCAAAAAATCACAAAAAAATATCGCCCTCGAACGAGGGCGAATTATGCACTATTGTCAAGCGGTGGGATCGTACACTCGCATATCGGAAAAATCGAGGATATCGGACAATATATAGTTGCTGACGAACATTCCGCGGGGGGTAAAAGCGTAACGGTCGCCGTCGCAGACGACGAATCCGCCGTCAATATATTTTTTGAAAAATCTGCCGTACATCCGATCGAAATCCTTGCCGAAGCGGTGATAAAACTCACGGCGCGATATGCCGTCCGAAAGACGCATACGAAGCATCACGTACTCTCCTATGCGCTCGCGCGTCATTATCTGCTCGGAACTGTCGGTAATGTTCACCGCAAGAGCGGGGTCCTCTATTCCCGCGATATACTTTCCCGCGTCGCGGCAGAAGGAGAATCTGTTGCCGTTGAAGAACGAGTGAGCGGCGGCGCCGAGCCCGAGATATTCGTCGCAGTTCCAGTATTTGAGGTTGTGGCGGCACTCGTATCCGCTCCGCGCGAAATTCGAGATTTCGTACTGCCCGTAGCCGCGCGAAGCAAGGAACGATACCGCTCTCATATACATTTCGTATTCAGCGTCCTCGCCGGGAAGGGCGAGGGAGTCTTTATTCTTCCAGAAAGGAGTCCCCGGCTCGATGCGAAGGTTATAAAACGAGATGTGCTCGGGGGAAAGAGACGTCACGTAATCGAGCGTCCTCATTACCGACGGTACGGTCTGACCCGGTATGCCGAACATCACGTCGACGTTGATATTTGCGATCTTCGCGTCCCTTGCCGCGCGGAAGGCGTCCTCGAAGTCGCGCCGCTTGTGTATGCGTGACAAGAGCGCAAGCTCGCCGTCGTCGGCGCTCTGGAGCCCCATGCTTATCCTGTTCACTCCCGCGCGGCGAAGGCGCTTCAGGTCCTTCAGCGTGACTGTGGCGGGGTTTGCTTCGACCGTAAACTCAGCGTCCTTCGCTATGTCAAATTCGTGACGGACGCTCTTTATAAGCGATAAAAGAAGCTCGATCGGAAGCGCCGTCGGCGTTCCTCCGCCGATGAAGACCGTATCGGGAGAATAACCCTCGCACGTCTTCGCGTAAGTCTTCGCGTGAGAGATCAGCGCCGCGACGTACCTTTCGCATATCTCGCCGTTACGCGGCACGACGGAATAAAAATCGCAGTACGCGCATTTGCTCTTGCAAAAAGGAATATGGAAGTAAAGACCGAGTGGCCTCTTTTGCATTTTTCCGCCGCCCATATCTTCACTTCCTTTCATTATAATTATATATATCAGTTTGCACGGGATCAAAGGGATTCTTCGCGTCCACGCTCAGAATGACAAAAAGGGATGTCATCCTGAACGAAGTGAAGGATCCCGTTATCACGAGAGCATAGCGTCAAATGGATAACCTGAATTGAAAGCCGGTGGCTTTCAATTTAGCTCGCACGCTTGAGCGGCGAATTCAGCCGCAGCGCTGCTCAGTTATCGTCGAGCTTGAGGACCGCCATGAACGCCTCGGGAGACACTTCAACGCTTCCGAGCTGGCGCATCTTCTTTTTGCCCTCTTTCTGCTTCTCAAGCAGCTTCTTCTTTCTCGTTATGTCGCCGCCGTAGCACTTTGCGAGGACGTCCTTACGCAGCGCTTTGACGGTCTCGCGCGCGATGATACGCGATCCGATCGCCGCCTGTATCGGTATCTCGAAGAGCTGACGCGGTATGTTTTCCTTTAATTTTTCCGCGATCTTTCTCGCTCTCGCGTACGCTTTTTCCTCGTGGACGATGAACGTCAGAGCGTCTACCATTTCTCCGTTGAGCAAGAAATCGAGCTTGACAAGTTTGCTCGGCTCATACCCGGCAAACTCGTAGTCGAGGGAAGCGTAGCCGCGCGTCCTCGATTTGAGGGCGTCGAAGAAATCGTATATTATCTCGTTGAGCGGCAGTTTGTAATGAAGTTCGACGCGGTCGGTGTCGAGGTACTTCATATCTTTGAATACGCCGCGTCTGTCCTGACAGAGGTCCATAAGTCCGCCGACGAATTCGGCGGGGGTGATTATCGACACGTCGACGACCGGCTCCGCCGCCTCGGCGATCTCGTCGGGCGTGGGGTAGTTCGACG
>JAFXNX010000085.1 GCA_017529175.1 Clostridia bacterium | reverse complement strand
GTTTCATATCGCGCCTTCCAGTCGGCGGCGTCTCTTATCTTCGGCGACGCCGCAGGAATATGAAGAACGGGGATCTGCGACGCCATATAGTCAAACGCGATACCTAAATAATTGCGCGCGACGCACTTGTTCATAAGCGGATCGGCTATCGTTTTGATCATATCTCCGTCAAAGTCTGCACCGCCGAGCCTTTCGGGGATCAGCGTGTCCGACGCGACCATAACGACGTAATTCAAGTGCGACAGATACTTTTTGCGGTATTTTCCCTCTTCGATCGGTCTCGCAACAGCTTCCTCATTGCGTGCTATATGCGGATTGCGGAGGAGCGTGTAGAAATCCGACGTCCTGTAAGCGGCGCCCGGCGCGTAAAACTCGCTCTCGCCGAGATATTCTCTGCTTATCTCCACTCCCGCAGGACCGTCAAGCGCTTCACCGCCGAGATAACGAAGAAAACGCATAAGATCGCCGGACAGATATCTGTTATCACCGGCTGAAATGAGAGACCCGAGCGCATAGTCTTTGACTATGCTTTCCACAATATCATCAAGTTCTTTGGTGAACACTTTCTCGTTCAAGAACTTCGGGTTCTTTTGCAGAACTGCTGACCATAACTTATCTTTACTGCCCGCGTTTTCTCTTTTGCCGTTGTTGATAAAGTATCTCAAGCGGTATTCACTGTCCGCGGCAAAGCGGTAATACTGTACTTCAGTCGGTTTCGTTATCCATTCGCGCTCGTCCTTCTCGGGACTGTGCTTCCACCCGAGCGGCAGATCGGCCGGACGAAACTCTTCTTCGCGTATCGCTGCCGTAGTCAGGAACTGATAGTTCATGCGTGTGTACGCTTCGGTATCGATCTGTCCGACCTCCGATATATACAGCGCGTGTTTGCAGTCTTTGCATCTCTTTAGATACTGCGCCCACCTTAATCCGTTATCCGTCATCCAGCCGTAGCCCTTGAACATACTTTTTGTGAGGATGATCGCAATATCGGACGCTTTATGAGTGTTTCCCCATATATCCGTTATCTCGGAAATGCCGAATTCATAAAGGAACGAGACGAAGTCTACTTCGTGCAAAACGCCCTTGATGTACGGCATACGGATCTGAAAAGATGAATGAACATGGTTCCCGCAGAAAAGGCGGTCGATGAAGTCAGCATACTCGGGAGAGATCAATCCCTCGCCGTCAAACTCCATTACTTCGAGATCTCCTGTCTTCTCCACGCGGGTATATTTCCGCATGTCTTTGTCCGTTCCGTCGTCTTCGACGGTAATGTAGTGCGCATCATGAACGATTGTGACCGGATTGTCTATGACAACGATCTTATCCTCGTCCCATATCGACATATCCTCTACTCTGAACCCGTCGGTAAGCATAAGTCCGTTGTATGCGTACAATTTGGACAACTGGCACATACCGATCTTCATTCCGAGTGTGATACGCTCTTTTACCGGTTCATAGAAATCCTCGCGGATAAACGACAAACGCGATTGTCTGCTCATGCTTGCGGAACGCTCAAAAGCAATATATCTGTAATTACCGTTTCCGAGATCAAGGGAAATACCCTCAGGGCGGAACATTACTTCCGCTTTATTGATACGTTCACGGTATTTTATCAAGTCGTTTCCCCGGTTGAAGACGTTGGAGAAGTCTACATATATGATAATATCCTTCAGATCCTCCACAACGCCGGACGCTGTAAAATCTCCGTTATGAAGAACGCACATCGTCTGATAGAACAGAGCGCAGTCGTCCTGTGTTTCGGGAGCATAGCGGGAGATACACTTCCTCGTTGCTTCTTCTTTCAGATAATATTTGATATTTCCGTTTTCGTCCTTTTTGGCGTTTCTCATAAGGGCGATAGCGGACAATTCATAGATGCGGTACTGCGTTTTCGTGATACTCACCTCGTTTCAAACGGGATTATATCATAAAAACACACGAAAATCAATATACTTTTCATTTATGAATACTGCGCCCACCTTTTTTGATGCAGAACTAAATCCGAAAGGTGGGCGCAGTATCTATTTCTGCAAAAAACAAAAGGAGGACAAGAAAATGACGTAACAAACCATTAACCGAAGGATTTCAAAAAACAAGGAAAGGAGGAAAAGAATTGAAAGACTTCAAAGGAACAAAGATAATCGGTATCGATCACGGATACGGAAACATCAAGACGGCAAATCATGTATTTGCAACAGGATTATTGAAGAACGAAGACGAACCGATATTTCAGACGAATATGCTGATTTACGGCGGTAAGTATTATCTCGTCGGTGAAGGGCACAAGGAATTCACTGCAGACAAGATAACGGATGAAGAGTATTTCATCCTTACGCTCGCGGGAATAGCAAT
>JAFXNX010000004.1 GCA_017529175.1 Clostridia bacterium | reverse complement strand
TTGCGCGGCGTACGTCGCCGTGTCCTTTTACAGGATCCATAATGCCTCCTTTCAGTTTTTGAAACGATTGATTATAATCCGAACCACGCCGCGACGCAAAGCAGAACTGTCACGGCGGAAAACGTCACAACTATTTTTATCTCGCTGAATCCGCACTTTTCAAAGTGGTGATGGATAGGCGCCATTTTGAAAAGGCGCTTTCCGTGAGTCAGCTTGAAATATCCGACCTGAAGTATTACCGATACCGTTTCAAGTATATATACAAGTCCCGCGACGACGATAATAAGCGGATTGCCGAGTAAAAACGCCGCGCCGCAAATCACACCGCCGAAGTAAAGACTTCCCGTATCTCCCATAAATATCTTTGCGGGGTAGAAATTATAGACGAGGAACCCCGCCGCGGATCCGATAATGAGAGATGACAGAACGGAAAGCGACGCGTTTTCTCCGTCCTTAACAAAGAACGAAACCGCCGCGAAGAACAGAGCGACGACGAGAGTGATGCTGCTGCAAAGCCCGTCGATGCCGTCGTTAAGATTCACACTGTTGTCGACCCCTGCAAGGAGGATGACCGCGATAACGTAGTACCATATTCCCAAATCGAAGCTCTTTCCGATAAACGGAAGATAGATCTCGGTCGTAAAACCGCAGAATATGTGAAGGGAGGCAACGTAAAGGCCGGCGCATATAAGCTGAAGGGAGAGCTTCTGCCACGCGCGCAGCCCCTCGTTCTGACGCTTGCGGAGCTTCGCGAGGTCGTCGATCATTCCGATAAGCCCGCAAAGAAGTCCGTAAGTCAGAGTCAGGATAAGCGGAGCGGCGGCGCGTACGCCGAGTTTCACCGCGATACATACGGACGCCCATATACCTATACCGACTGACGCCGCTATGAAAGCGATACCGCCCATAGGAGGCGTACCCTCTTTGCTTTTGTGCCATCTTGGTCCTATCTCGAGTATCGGCTGACCCATCTTCTTGCTTTTCAGAACGGGTATCAGCTTTCTTAAGATCAGGATCGTAATAATAAACGTCAGCACGGCGCTCGTAGCGCTCAAAACGATTATTTCAAACATAACTGTTCCTTTCGGACGGAAAGACCGCCCTCTGTTTTATTTTCACTATATCAGTTTTTTGAGTTCTGCTATCACGTTTTCCGCGGCGATACCGCGGCTCGCTTTTACGAGCAGCACGTCGCCCTTTTCGATCGAGCCTGCTATGAGCTTTGCCATCCTTGAAGGGTCGGCCGTGTCGCGGCTTACGTAAACGTTGTCCGCGCGGACCCCTTTCGTTATTGCCGCTTCCGCCAGCGTTTCCGCCATTTCGCCGTAGCAGTATAGCTTTACTATTTTCATTTGAGCGGCGTACTGACCGAGCTGATTATGTAAAAGTCTTGAATCTTTCCCGAGCTCGAGCATATCTCCGAGAAGCGCGCACGGACGCCCGGACTTTTCCTTTGCGACGGTGATAAGCACCTCGAGCGCCGCCTTCATGGATTCCGGAGACGCGTTGTAGCAGTCTTCGATGACTGTGATATCTCCGAGCGGATATATGACCTGTCTCATTTTCGTACCTTCGAAAGACATAAGACCGCGGCGGATCGCGGCGTCGTCCATTCCGAACTGTTTTCCGACAGCCCACGCCATGAGAGCGTTGTAAACGTTATGCCTTCCGAGCACGGGGATCACAACGTTCACCTGCGCGTTTCCGCTGTAAAGGATATCGAACGTAGTCTGCGCTCCCGCTCTGATATTCACCGCTTTGAAATCGGCGTTTTTGTTGTATATACCTATCCGCTTCACGGCCGGCGCAACTTCTCCCTTGTATTCGTTGAGAAGCGGCTCGTCGCCGTTTATTATAAGAACGCCGTCGCCGTTCATCCCCTCCGCGATCTCCATTTTTGCAAGGCAAATGTTTTCGCGGCTTCCGAGGTTCTCTATATGGGACGTACCGATATTGGTTATCACCGCGACGTCCGGTTTTGCAAGTTTTGTCAGATGGCTGATCTCCCCCCTTGACGACATTCCCATCTCGAGTACGGCGACTTCCGTATCAGGCGCAAGTTCAAAGAGCGTCATCGGAAAGCCTATCTCATTGTTATGGTTGCCTTCCGTCTTCATCGTTCTGAATCCGGCGCCGAGGACCGAGGCGATAAAATCTTTTGTCGTCGTCTTTCCGACGCTTCCGGTCACACCGACCGTCTTCGCGCCGCTGAACGTTCTGTAATATCCCGAGAGCAGGCCGAGCGCCATCACCGCGTCGTCGACCAGAACGATCGAATATGCGCCGAAAAGCTCCGCGCCCTCCGGTATTCTTTCGGCAATAACGCACACGGCGCCGCCTTCGACTGCGCTTTTAATATATTCGTGCCCGTCGGAACGTTCCCCTTTGACAGCGCAAAAGAGCGCCCCCGGAACAACTTCTCTCGAATCATACGTTACGCAAGAGACGTCGCCGCAGTTTCCGTATTTATGAAGTTCTCCGCCGGTCGCTTGCGCGATCTCTTCCGGAGAGAGTGTTTTCAGTTTCAGTTCAGCTCTCATTTTGATCACCGCCCCGTATCGTTAATAATTCCTTAGTTCAACGCGGCATTTTGCCGTATTTTTTCTCTATGCAGTCAAGAATGACCGCGCGTTCGTCAAAGAAGTGTTTTCCGCGTTTGTCTATAATGTATTTTTCATGCCCTTTTCCGGCGCACAGTATCACGTCGTCGGGCGACGCTTCGTCAACTGCCAGACGTATTGCTTCTTTTCTGTCCGGCACCGTCTTATAGTTATCCTTAAAAAATCCCGCCTCGATGTCCTTGATTATCGAGAGTGTGTCCTCGCTTCTCGAATTGTCCTCGGTAATAAACGATCTGTAAGCAAGGCGGCACGCGGCGTTTCCCATCGGCGCGCGTTTTGACCTGTCTCTGTCTCCTCCGCAACCGAACACTAAGAATATCCTGCCTCGATGTCCTTCGGCAACGCACCTCAGCGCCGCATCGAGCGCGTCTGCGGTATGCGCGTAATCAATTATGACAGTCGGTATCCCGTCGCCTGAGGCGGCAACTTCCATTCTGCCGGGCGCTCCGCAAAAGTTTTCGAGCGAACGCGATATCACATCGCCCTCCGTTCCGGCAAGAAGGCACGCGGCCGACGCCGCGAGCGTATTGTAAAGCGCGAATCTGCCCCGGAGCTTTGTTTTTATCTTTATTGTCCCCTCTTGCCATACAAGGTCGTATGAAACTCCTCCGGCGCCGCAGGTAATATTCTCTGCCTGCGCGAAAAGCGGAACGCCGTGCCCTGCGAGCGCGGAATATCCGAACGAGTTCTTTGACGCTTCCGCCATCCTTCTGCCGTACGGGTCGTCGAAATTTGAAAGAAAACTCTTCGCCGATCTTGCAAGGCGTCTTTTCGCGAGAAAATAGTTTTCCATATCGCCGTGGTAGTCAAGATGCTCGGGGGTGAGATTCGTGAACACGCCGACGTCGACGGTCAGAGCGTCAAGACGGCTTCGCGACAGAGCGTGGGACGACGCTTCCATAACCACGGTATCGCATCCCGTATCGTTCATGATCCGAAGCGTTTTGTAAAAGCTCTGCGTATCCGGTGTCGTCATTGACGCGCGCTCGGCGCCATATATCTCTTCCCTGTCAAGGCGGACGCCGCGCGCCGAAAGCTCAGCGCTCCCGATCACTCCGACCTTTGCGCCGTCCGCTTTCAATATGTGGGATATCGCGGACACGGTGCTCGTCTTTCCGTTAGTACCGGTGACCGCAATGATCCTCATACCGTCTGCGGGTGCTTTATAATAATTTGAAAACATCACTGCGGCGGCGCGCTCGGCGCATCCTACGCGTATCACCCGCTCCGACGCCGCGGCGGCGTCGCTTATCACCGCTGCCGCGCCGAGCGCGAGCGCCTCTTTTATATGATCGTTTCCGTCACAGTGTTCTCCGCGCAGCGCTATGAATACGTCGCCGGGTTTTACGTTTCTCGAATCGGTGGTAATATTTGCGACCTCAACGTCGCGAGTCATTTCCGAATGGACTCTGCATCCGGTAAGCAGTTCGGACAGAAGCATAAAAACCTCTCATCAAATAAGATATTATGCCTTTATTTGTCCTTATGCTTTGACGATCCTTTCGTTTATCAGTCGTCAGACGTTATCGCGTGCATCATTTCTATCGTGACAAGAGTACCCTGCGGAACGAGAGTTCCCGCCGCCGGAGTCTGCGATGCGACAGTCGCGCTCGAACCGTTCGACGCACCTGCAACGCTGATATTGAGTCCGAGATTTATCAGCATTCTGTTCGCCGCCTCGGCGGTCTTTCCGACAAGATCGGGAACGGTAATGTTCGCGGGAGCAGTCTCCCCACCGGTATACAGATAAAGCATACCGTTCTCTTTTGACATTGAAGAACCCGCGGGAGGCGTCTGACTTGTAACGGTGTCGCCGTCTCCGACGATGGTATAGTGTATCTCTCTCCAGCCGAGGTCCGCCTCGGAGGTCTCGACAGACGCGCCGACGTAGTTCGATATGCTCACCTCGGCGATCTTCAGTTCTTCTTCCGTGTATACCGGCTCATATCCGAGATACGGAAGGACTGTCGCGAGTGTGTTCGAAACGTAAGGCGCCGCCACGACGCTGCCGAACGTAAGACCTCCCGACGGCTCGTCGACGATGAATATCATCGCGATCTGCGGGTCGTCCGCCGGAGCGTACGCGACGCAGGAGCCGACGTTGAGAGTGTATTCTCCGTTTGCGTCTTTTTTGTCTTTTTTCTCCGAAGTACCGGTTTTAGCCGCTACCTTATATCCCTTTGTATAAGCGTTTCTCGCGCCGCCGTCGCCGGATACGCCCTCTTCGAGTATATCGGTGATCGTATGGCACACCTCGGTGCTAACGACCTGACGCTTGACGTCCGTCTCAAAACTCTCGATCACGTTCCCGTCGTCGTCGACTATCTCCTTCATCAGGTGAGGCGTCACGAGATATCCGCCGTTCGCAACGGAAC
>JAFXNX010000084.1 GCA_017529175.1 Clostridia bacterium | reverse complement strand
GGGAGTGGAATCGCTTCTCCAAACCAATTCCGAATTTGACAAGTTTGTAAGTGGCGTTTGGTTGCCGATAATTTTTGAACATGCAGAGTATTCGTATAATCATCCTTCGCGGTGTTCTTCGGCGAACAACCATTTGATTTCGGAATATGCGGGCCTTTTTGTTGCGGCTTGCGGTTGGAATATTCCGCATCGTCATGCGCGTTTGAAGTATGCGCGGGCCAAACGACTCGCGCTTCCTGCTTCATTATCGAGATATATTCCGTCATAATGATGCCGAGACGGTCAAACTCTCCGTTTGCAAATCCGGAAAGGAGCTTATCCGTCAACTCGTCGGCGTCGCCTGAAGAAAACTTTTCGCATGAAATGTATCCCTCGCCGAATTTGTCGCAGGCTCTCTTGCCGATCGGCAGAAACTGCGCGTCGTTAAACTGCGACGCCGTTTTGAAGACGTTGTTGTTATACCCGCCGGCAAGTCCGCGGTCGCCGGCTATAACGATCAGTTTCACGTTCTCGCCGGGTTCCTTCATATACACGGAATTCTGACAGCTCCTGCACGAAGAGAGAGACTCGACGGCGTCGTTAAGCGAAGATGCAAAAGACTTTGCGTTTATCATCGCCTCCGTCGCGCGTCTGACCTTTGAAGACGCGACGAGTCCCATCGCCTTTGTAAGGTGGAACGTCGAATCGACACTTTTGATTCTGCTCTTCAGAGCTTTTATATCGTATGCCATTTACTGCCTCTTTTTCATTTCGGCAATGGCTGCTTCAAGACGTTCAACGTCCTCTTTTTCATAGAAGCCCGTCTCAAAGCGGACAAGAATATCCGAATACTTATCCTCAAGCAGATCGTAAAAGGCTCTCTCCCAGTCTTTGATCCTGTCGACCTCAACGTCATCAAGATGACCGTTTGTCACGGCGTAAATTATCGCGACCTGACATCCGGGTCTTATCGGAGCGTTTCTGTTCTGCTTCAGTACTTCCACTATTCTCTCGCCGAGGGCAAGACGCGCTTTGGTATCCGCGTCAAGGTCGCTTCCGAACTGAGCGAAGCTCTTGAGCTCTCTGTACTGTGAATACAGAAGCTTCAAGGGTCCTGCGACCTTCTTCATCGCCTTGAGCTGCGCGGCGCCTCCGACACGGGATACGGAAATACCGGGGTTTATTGCCGGCATGACTCCCGAGTGGAAAAGCTCCGTCTCAAGAAATATCTGCCCGTCGGTTATAGATATAACGTTCGTCGGGATATAAGCCGATACGTCGCCTGCCTGCGTTTCAATGACGGGAAGCGCCGTTATCGAGCCGCCGCCGTATTCGGGATCAACGCACGCCGCTCTTTCAAGAAGACGTGAGTGGAGATAGAATACGTCACCGGGATACGCTTCACGTCCCGGGGGGACGGCGGATAAGAAGGGAGAGCGCTCTGTACGCGACAGCGTGCTTGCTGAGGTCGTCGTATATTATCAGAACGTCACGTCCCTGCTCTCTGAAATACTCTGCCATAGCGCATCCGGAATAAGGCGCGATATACTGGAGCGGCGCCGTATCTGAAGCGGACGCGGATACGATTATCGTGTGATCCATCGCGCCGCACCGTTTCAGCTCTTCCGCGAGCTGAACGACCGTGATGATCTTCTGACCTATCGCGACGTAGATACAAATAACGCCGGAATCCTTTTGATTGATTATCGTATCGAGAACTATCTCGGATTTACCTGTCTGTCTGTCGCCGATAATAAGCTCACGCTGACCGCGTCCTATCGGTATCATGGAGTCGATCGCCTTGATACCGGTGTGCATGGGCACGCTGACGCTTTTACGTTCGATGATACCGGGAGCTTCCGACTCTATCGGCATCATCTTTGATTCTTTTATCTCTCCTGCGCCGTCGATCGGTCTTCCGAGCGCGTCAACAACTCTTCCGAGAAACGCATCTCCCGCGGGAACGGAAAGAACTCTTCCGGTGCGGTGAACTACTGGTCCCTCGCTGATATCGTTGTTATCGGAAAGGATAGCGACGGAAACGGTCTCTTCCTCGAGGTTCTGCGCGAGTCCGAAAGACCCTCCGTCAAACTCGAGACGTTCTCCCGCCATACAGTTGCGAAGTCCGTAAACACCGGCGATATTGTCACCCGTGGAAATGACCTTTCCTGTCTCGGTCATCTCGATACGGGACTTGTAATTTCGTATCTGTTCCTT
>JAFXNX010000083.1 GCA_017529175.1 Clostridia bacterium | reverse complement strand
CGGCGCCATGGAAAATTTCTTCGGCAGACTCAAGGTCGAAATGTTCTACGGCGAAAAATTTGAAAGCGTTAACGCTTTCATTGATGAATTGATTCGTTACATCGACTATTACAACAACGAGAGAATCTCTACTAAACTAAATGGAATGAGCCCGGTCCAATTCCGAACTCATTCACTTTCAATCTAATTATCTATTTTTGTCTAAACTTTCGGGGTCACATCAGAATTATTCAGCACTGAAATCTTATTTTACGACGATGGATTCAAGGATCGCCTTGAGAGAAGCGTTGTCTTTGCCCATGCCGGAGCTGTTGAGTACAACATATCCTTCGCCGATCTGCGCGTAAAGAGCTACGCAGTCAACGCCGAGAGAATTGTAAGCAACGCCGGTCCACTTGTTGGCGCCTGCAGTGATCTCAACGTCTTCACAACCTTCGTTGAGTTCACGTGTCGTATCAAGGCTCATCACCGCGTTGTCTTCCGTAAAGTTTGCGGAAACCATAACGTACTCGAAAGAGCTGTCGCTCTTCGTGTTGAGAGTGAGCTTGTCGGGGTTCTCTGCGTCGAACATATCGCCGCCTGTAAGCTTGTAATCATCGGGAACGAATATCGTGATGTTTCCCCAGGTCTGCGTTTCGCCTTTTGCCGATGCAGCTTCGCCCGCGTTGTCTGCGGTCTCAGCGCCCTCTTTCTTATCGCCGCATGCCGCGAATACGGTTACGACAAGCGCCATCATAAGAGCGAGTGCAAGAATTTTGGTAAGTTTCTTCATTTTGTTACCCTCCGTTAAGTTTTTATTTAGAAGCGAGGGATCCGAGGATCGCCTCTGCGACTGAACCGTTTATGTCAAATCCGCTCGACGCGACTTTGATCGCCATATCGCCTATGACCGCGTAAAGCTCGAATGCGGGAGTTCCCATAGCGTCGTAGGAAAAGCCCTTCCAGGTGATACCGTTGTACGTTACCTCCGCGTCCTGCTGACCGTTTGTGTAAAGAGTCCTGTTCTGATCGACCCTGCCCTTTGCAGAGTCTTCGCCGTCGTGTACCTGAAAATCAAAATACGAAAAGTCTGATCTCTTTACGCTGAAAAATTTCGAGTCGTCGGGATCGAAAACGTCTCCACCTTTGAACTCATAACCTTCCGGAACGAGGACCGTTATATCTCCCCATTCCATAGTCTCGCCCGTCACCTCTTTGCCGTCCTTAGGGGGATCGGTTTCAGGATACATATCGCTTTCGGCATCGGCGGCGCCGCCGCAGGAAGCAAGTGCTCCTAATGTGAGCGTGACCGTAAGGACAAAAACAAATGTCCTGGTGATTCTACTCATACATTCTCCTGCTTTTTCACAAATCAAGATAAAAAATGATAATAGATTATACCATCAATACACGTTCTTGTCAATATTATATTTAAATATAGTTTAAATAATTCTATATATAAGCGGCGCCGGTATGGATTGCGGCGCCGAAAATACTCTTATCTGTGCTTTGCGTAAAAAGTTACGCCGATCGTGTTCGGACCGCAGTGACTGCCCGCCGTGGGATTGACTTCGGCGTGGATAATGTCGAGGTCTTCTCCGAAACGCTCGCGAAGCATCGCTTCAAGGGTATCGGCGATCTCGCGCGAATCCGCGTCTCCGATTATCACGCGGTGATCCTTTATATCGACGGAAAGCTCTTCGACGTAGGAAACGAGGCGCTCGAGCGCTTTCGTTCTTCCCTTTTCCTTGCCGATGCTTACCATCTTGCCGTTCTCATCCATATATATTATCGGACGGATGCCGAGAAGCGTTCCCATTGTGCCCGCAAGACCCGAAACTCTTCCGCTGTGCTTGAAGAACTTGAGGTCATCCGCGAAGAAATATACCGCGAAACGGTCGACTTCGGTCTTTGACCATTCGACTATCTCCTCCGCGCTCTTTCCCGCTTTATAAAGGTCTCCGACCGCAAGAACTATGTTGAGACTTACGATCGTTATACCTTTGGTGTCCACTTCATAGAACTTTCTCTCGGGATACTTCGCCTTCAGCGCCGCCACCGCTTTGTCCATCGCGTCGAAAGTCGCGCTCATCGCTCTTGAAAAATGAACGTAAAGAATATCGTCTCCGTTCGCAAAATGCGGCTCGAAATACTCTTCGTACTGCTCTTTTCCTATCGCGCTCGTAGTCGGGAGCGCGCCGTCTCTGAGAGACTGATAGAAGGAGTGGGAATCAAACTTGTCAAAGTCAACGTAAGGATATGTCGTCTTGCCGTCTATGCTGTACGGCATGCTTATAAGGTTATAACCGTACTCCTTCGCCATCTCCGGCGAGAGATCGGTATCGGTATCCGTGAATAAAACCAGCATTTTCTCCTCCAAATATTATATGAAATTATATAACATTGACCGCGCGGCAATATATCTGTTGACTTTTGCCACACATGTGTATTATAATATAAATACGGTACAATGCAACGGCACTATTCTGATAAGTGCGGTATATACCTCACATGTGGTGCAAAATGAGGCGTATTTTGGCTTTAACAACACGAAACGAGGCTGTAACGGTATGAAAAAGAATGAAAAACAGATCGCTGACAAGAGAGTCGTCAGAACAAGAAAAGCAATAATCGGCGCTTTTACGGAACTGCTCGCCGAAAAGAACCTGAACCTTATCACGGTCAAGGATATCGCGGAGCGCGCCAACATAAACAGAAAGACGTTTTACAACTATTACAACGGGATATACGAAGTCATCGAAGAAGTCGAACGCGAGCTTATCGACAAGTTCGACGTTTGCTTCGCAAATCTCGACCTTGTTTCCTGCCTTGACGACTCGAGACTGATATTCGACCGCATCGACTTGATGATAAACAGCGATCTCGAGCTTTTTTCCAACCTCTTTAATATGAGCGAAAACGTAGATATAACGACGAAGATCACGTCGATCATAAAAGAGAAAACAAAAGGCGCGATCTGCTCCGGGCTCGGTTTTGACGAGAATAGCGCGGACATCGCGCTTGAATACGGTATTTCCGGCATGGTATCAGTCTACCAGATGTGGTTCCGTTCGGACAGAAAGATCCCGCTTTCCGAGATCTCCGATATGATAGGCGTAATGTCCTTCGACGGGATCAAGGGTCTTATGACCCGCCGTCTTTCTTGTCGAGGTCAAGTATAAAAATACCCTCCTGCCCGGGATAATACACGGCGTTGATACCGCTCATGTGAGCGCCTTGCGTAAACGAGTACGCTGCATCAAAATCATAAGGCAGCGACATCGAATAGCTATCTTTCGGCACCCCTTCCGTCGCGCCGAAAACGACGAAAGAACAGTCTTTTAAAATAGACGGCGCCGTTGACCTTCGCGACGTCCAGCCGTCGCAAAGATAAAGCGCTGACGACGAGGCGCCTTCCGCTTTTAAGCATATCGCGCATTTTCCGGAGCCGTCATCGATACACTTTACAAACGACAGAGTCGCCGAGTCAAAGCGAAGAGTTTCCGGCAGACATTCGATAACTTCATAATCCGTATCCGTATCGCGCAGCGCCTCGAGCGCTCTGAAATAGTATTCGTTCTCTGCGTACGGAGCAATAAGGTACACCCTGTCGATAAAGTACGAATCGCAAAGACTTTCGAGACGAAGCACGGAATTGTTTGAATAATCGGAAACGACGAGGGCGTCGATCGTGTCAAAATGAAGTTTTGAGAGAGCCGCAAGCCCTCTTGAAAACGCGATATTATCATCGCCCGCCGTGTCGCACAAAAGAACTTTCCCGCCGGACGAGACTATGACCGAGTCCGCCGTATCGCTTCCCGCGCGGATAAACTTCACGCTTGCGCCGAAGTCTGCGCGCTGAACGTAAACCGCCGCAAGATATCCCGCAACGCATACCGCGAGCGAAAATGCCGCGTATTTCAAGTATTTCTTCCTCAAGGTCGCAAGACATATCATCGCCGCCGCACCGGCGGCCGCAAAATACGGCGTAAAGGAATAGTTTAACATAACCGTAATCCCGCCTGTCTTCGAGATCACCCCCGCAAGACTGGACGCGGCAGCGCAAACCTTGTCCGCGGCAAAGCACGCAGCAGCAAACAGAGGCGGTACCGGTATGAATATCGCGCAAAGCGCGCCGAGATAAAGGATCACGCTGAAGAGCGGAATAAATATGAGGTTGGAAAACGGCGATATGAGCGACGTTCTGTCGTAATAGATCAGCGTTACCGGAAGAGTGAATATCACAACGGTCACAGTGAAAATAACGCTCTCGGCAAGCCTTCTGAAAACGCGCTTGACAAACGGCGCGGAGCGCTTTGGCGAGACGCCCGACTTCTTTATGACCGAAACTGCCGCAAAGCAGCCGACGCAGGCACTATACGACATTATCATCGCCGCGCTGAACGCGAAATACGGGTCGACGGCGAGCATTGCCGCCCCGCAGACAGAAAGCGCGCTGAGCCCGTCATAGCTGATCCCCGCGACCGATATAAGACACATAAGACAGCATACCGCCGACGCTCTGACGACCGACGGCGTAAAGCCGGTCAGAAACGTATAGAATACGAGCGAGAGGATAATCACAGCGTATGATATCCTCTTCGGAACGCGAAGCTTCTTCAGAATGAAAAACAGCGCCGCAGCTATAAACGAAACGTGCATTCCGCTTATGGCGATAAGATGAGATATACCGATCCTTGAAAAATCTCTTTTGTACGCGGCGGGTATGTCGTCGCGATCACCGAGAAGCACGGCGCAAACGATACTGCCGGACCCCTCCGGCATACCTTCTTTGATGCGCTCCGATATTTCCGACGCGAACTTCGACGACGCGATCTTAAGAGATGAACTCTTGCCGGTGATAAGCACGCGGTCGCGGTAAGCGCTCCTCGTGATACCGAGCGACAGATAATACTTTACAGAGTCAAAGTCATCGTCGGTATTCTCAATTTTATCAATACGGCACTTCGCGCTGACTTCATCTCCCGCCTTGAGCTCCGATTCCGTGACAAGGGCGATATTAAAGCTGTCGTCATTCCCGTCGACGGAGGAAACTTCGAGCACGTAGCACCTGTTTTTATACGACGTCCATATTTGACGTATCACGGTCCCGCAGACCTCGGCGTCTTTTCCGTCAAGATACGAGTATTTCTCCATAGAAGGAATAAATACTGCGAGCGCGAATACTATCGCCGCCGCGACTCCCGCCGCCGCAAGAGCGGCGCGGCGAAAGAACGTTCTTGAAACGTGACGCGCGGCGAACGAAAAAACCAAAAAGGCGGCAAATACCGCCAAAGATATAACGAGAGACGCGACGCGCGGGATATTTGTAAAATTGACAAAAAGGCAGAAGGATGATGTGAAGCCGAAGCAGAATATTGCGACCGGTCTTTTTACGAAATCCATAATGCCCCTCCGCGCAATGAAAAATCAAACAGATATCTGATAAATGTTCTATATGAAAGGAAACGCTTTATGAAAAGGATCGAAACAAGACTCTGGCACGGCGGCGCGACGCGCGCCGTATCGTTCACCTTCGACGACGGAAGATTTGAGGACTACCGCCTCGTCGAGCTGTTCAACAAATACAAAATGAAAGGAACTTTCCATCTGAACAATCCGGGATTCCTTTCGAGCTGCGGATACCGCGAGGAACCTCTCGTCGATCCCGCGGATTATAAAAAGCTCTACGAAGGACACGAGGTCTCGTGCCATCTTGAGCACCATCCTTTTTCAAAGTGGACGCCTACCGAGTCACTGCTCGGAGAAGTGCTCGACAACAAAAAATTCCTCGAATCGCTCTGCGGCTATCCGGTTCGCGGTATGTCGTACCCGTACGGAAGCTATAACAAGAGAGTGATTGATATTCTCCGCGCTGCGGGCATGGAATACTCAAGGACCGCCGCCGATACTCACGCATTCGGACTTCCCGAAGACTTTATGATATGGGACCCCACCTGCAACTGGTCTGAAGCGGACACGCTCGTCGAAAAATTCTTCTCGCCGATGAACTACGACTTCATGCGTCTGTTCTACATCTGGGGACACAGCTACGAGCTGTGGTCCGAGGAAAGATGGGCGAAGATGGAGGACCTTTGCCGACAGCTCTCGGGAAGGGACGACGTATGGTACGCGACAAACATAGAGATATATGATTACGTCTCTGCCGTGCGCGCTCTCCGCTTCAGCACGGACTGCTCGATGGTATACAATCCGTCGGCGATCGCCGTGTGGCTCGAAGCGGACAGAGAGGTATACGTCGCCGAGCCGGGAAAAGTCACAAATCTGTAATTGAAACAAAACTCGCCGAAGGAAACACTTTTTCCGTGTTTCCTTCGGCGAAATTTATTCAGCGGTCGATAAAGAGTTTATCTTTTGCCTTATCGCGTCGACTCCCGTGCCGCCGACGATCCCGTCCTCTTCCTTTAGGACTTTAAGCGCTTCGCGGTAATACGCGAGCGCGTCGTCGATATTGCCGGCAAGCTCTGAAAGCTTTGCCGCCGTTATGAGGTGTGAGACTCTGCTTCTTGCGTCGTCCGTCCCGGACGCGCGGATAATATACGAGAGCGCCTTATCATATTCGCCGCGGCGGCAGAAAATATCCGCGATATATACCTGTGCCGCTGTGTCGTCACGGTAACATTCGGTAAGCAGCGTCAGAGCCGCAAGAGCCGTTTCCTCATTTCCAGTCAACGCGGCAATACGGTATTTGTATACGAGAGGGCGGAACGACAAGTCCGTCTTCTCAAGGTGAGACGTCCATTTTTTCGCCTCGTCAAGTCTTTCGTCCGCGATAAGATTGTCTATCAGCGCGGCGCAAACGTCGGATGCGGAAGGGTCTCTTCCGAGATAGTCTTTGAAAGCGGTGATAAGCTCAGGTCTTGAGCTTTCAAATAATGTCGGCGACGCTCCGCGGTACGACTCCGTCATCGCCTTCACCGCGTCGGCGCTGCCCTCGCACAGAAAGAGAGACTCTGCCGCATGCTGAGCCGCCTTTTTCAAGTATTCTTCCGCCTGATGGCAGTAGAGCTTTGAGAGAAGGACCTCCGACGCGCCGTCGGGGTCTTCTTCGCAAAGGATCTCTTCTATCTGCCTTACTTCGTCGTCGGTAAGAAGTCCCGCCTGCGAAAGACGGTTTTCCACTCTTTCAAGCTCGTCCGCTCTCGTCATTGAAAACAGACTGTCGATAGATACCCCGAAGAAAACGGAGATCGCCGGAAGCATCGAAACGTCCGGAAAATTGACGTCGCACTCCCACTTCGACACCGCCTGGGGTTTTATGCCGAGAGCTGAGGCGAGAGCCTCCTGGGTAAGACCGCGCGCTATTCTGAGTTCTTTTATCCTGCTGCCGACTTTCATATCATGCGTCCAACCTTAACTATTTATTTATCACCGTAAGCAACCGAGATACTCTCCGCGCCGCCCGTCACGGTAACGTACATTTCTCTTGTGAGGAATACTTCGACGCCGCGTTCTTCAAGAAGAGTTATGACCCGTTCGTCCTCCGGCTCCTCGTCGGACGACGTTATGATCGCGTACTCGGGCGTTGTCGCGGCGAGGAGCGCCTCAAGCATTTTATCCCATCTGCCGTGATGGGGTATTTTTATTACGTCGCAGTCGGAAGCGCCCTTCTTTAAGTACTCGTCGATCCTCTCGCTTTCCGCGTCTCCCGCGAACAGCACGCTGCGCTCTGCGCAGGACGCCGTAACTATGAGCGAGGAATTGTTGCTCGGATCGGAATCGTATACTTCTTTCGCCGGCGGGTCGACCGAATACTTTACGCCGCCCGATTCGAATTCATACGTCTCTCTCACCGTTACCGGCTCAATGCCGGACTGCGCGAGCGCTTCGACATATTTTTCGTATGAATCGCTGTCTTTCGGACAGTTGCTTTGGAGGACCGTCTTTACCGGAAGGGATTTCAATATCTTCGCGGCGCCGCCTACGTGGTCCTTGTCGAAATGAGTGATGATAAGACAGTCGACCGATGAGACTCCGATGCTCTCAAGATACGATACCACGTATTTGCCGTCGCCCTTTTCTCCCGCGTCGATGACGACCGCGTGTCCTTCTGACGATATTACAGCCGAATCCGCGGCGCCGACCGAAAGAAAGCGTATCGTCATATTGCCGCAGACGTTATCCGGCGCGTCGGTCGACGCGCCGTTATCCTTCGTGCCGGAGTTATCCGTCGTACCGTCTCCTCCCTCGGATGAGCAAGAGGCGAGTACAAAGGTCAGGACGGCTGATAACAGTATCACAAATACGATAATATATACTATACTTTTCATATTCCGTAACTTAACTCAGTTAAGACCGTAAAAACCGTCGATTATTTCGAGGTTTTCTTCTTCATACTGCATTATCTGCTCGAGATTGTTCTCTCCTCTGAGCGGCACGTCAGGCCAGCGTTCCATCTCCGCGGCGGCTACCTGATCCGGGATCTGACTCATAAAGTCAAAGAACGTCTTTTCGATATTTTCAAGAGAGAGCGGACCGCTTCTTAGCTCTGCCCATCTTTTGCAGATCTCGTCATAAAAATTCTTGTTCAGCTTTATCCAAAGTGTATTCTTAGCGGTTTTGGGAGTTTCAATGCCCGGCTTGAGGAACGTGCTTCCGTCCCAGTAAAGTCCGAACGTTGCGTCAAGGTCGTACGGCGACGGGATCCACTGCTTTCCGTCGTACGTCACCCAGAGCGTGTTCTTCGAGGTGTTGTCGCTTCCCGCGATAGCGTATACGAAAAGCATCTCGTCTATGGCGCGGTCGACGTCAACGTATTCTGAAATACCCTCTCTGAACTCAACCCCGTCATTCTCGTTGACAAACGCTATAAGATCGTTGAAGCTCGCCGTCATCCATTCGGCGCCGACGCCCAGCTCGCTCGTATAGTACTCTACGCTGAATCCGCTCTTCTCAAAGCTGTCGCTTATCGGCATCGAAAGCTTCGTCTGATCCGTATAATCATCCGCGGCGATGAGCGCCTGGTTTATCTCGGCGTCCTTCAGTCCGAAGATATATTCGTCCTTCGGAGTATTGAACGTGTAGAGTCCGAGAAAGTCTCCGTTCAGATATACCGCGACCGGGAAACCGTCTATTGCGCCGCAGTTCGTCAGACCGGATATCCTGTCGTCTTTGTTGAGCGTCTTTCCTATTTGACCGTAAAGCTTTGCCGCGACAATATTTCTCGACGACGTGGCGTCGATATAGTTAGCCTTCAGGCAATACTTGCTGTGTTCTCCCCACTCGTCGAGTATCGTGACTTTTTTCTTGTTTCCGTATTCATCCTTGAATTTGATCGTGTAATTCTTCTTCGGATACGCGGTGCTCGTGGCTCCCTGGATCTTGATCGTCGCTTTTGACGTAAAATTGTTTCCCGGAGCGTCGTACACAACGTCGACCATGACCGCGTTCTTCGACGAAATATTGAAAAGCGATCCCGATATTGAAACGATATGCAATCCGAGCTCCTCGCTCGTCATATCCTGCGTCATTTCCCGCCCGCAAAGACTGCACACGAAAACGCACTTTTTGTGCAGTACGTCGGTCTCTTCCTTTTCATATTCATGCGTCGTCGGTATTTCTCTGTATTTCACCTCGCCGCAGGAGCAAACCGCCTTTTCCTGTCCCGCTATGTTACACGTGGGCTCAATGGTCGTCTCCCACTCGCTCCAGACGTGGTCGTGTTCTCCGCGCGTCAGGACGACGATCAGCACCACGGCGACAAGCGCCGCCGCGATAGAAGATGCGACAATGATCTTTTGCCTCAGTTTGCGCTTAGATCTGCTTCTTCTGCTGCGGCTCCTCTTCTTTTTCTTCTCGCCGTCTTCGGAACTGTGATGAGAATGGTGGGAACTGTGATGGTGAGAACTGTGATGCGAATGATGTGAGTCCTGACTTGAGCTGTGGTGATGAGAGCTGTGATGATGTGAGCTGTGATGAGTATGTTCTCCCTCAGCGTTATCGCCCGCGCCGCTGTCTTTTGCGGCGTCTTCATCCTGACCGGATGCCGGATCAAACTTCAGTTCGTTATCCTGTTCCGGCATTTCATTTTTATCCATAAATCGCTCCGTATTGACATATTTATCAGTTTATATTATACATTCAATATGTTGTTTTGTCAATCAGTATTACATCCAAATATAGTTATTCAAAGTTGAATCTTCAAAAGATTTGTGATAAAATACAGAATGTGAGAAACCTTCCTTATTATTTTTCTGTCTTATATAGCAGAACGGGCAAACGGCGCCGTCCGGGAAAGGAGAACGTATGACGGAAAAGAGT
>JAFXNX010000082.1 GCA_017529175.1 Clostridia bacterium | reverse complement strand
GGTACCGGCGAACTCGAACACGACGTTATATTTCAAGTATTGTTCATAAAGACTTTTTATCCATTCAAAGTGACACGGTCTTGCGCCTTCATAGTTCTCGCCGTCGGCGATGACGTATTCGAGTCCGCCGCCTTCGAGATATTTTTCGATATCGATCTGTTCAAGAAGAGGCGCCGTCATAACACCGCGGTGCTTCGCCGGGATATCGAGCAGGATCGGGATGCGCTCGTCGGCTCTGTGCTGATTTTCAGCCGTGACCCGGAGCAGCACGTTATCGTAGCCGTCGCCCCAATCGTCGGGCAGGTTTGATGCGATCCTTGACGCTCTTTTCGTCAGGATCACAAACTTCACGTCGCGCCGTTCCTTTATCATTTTCCACACGGCGCCGCGCCACTCGTCCGCTTCTTCAAGAAAGAAGTCGCTCGTCAGGCAAACGTTGAGGACAGTCCCGCTTGCTACCTTATAGTTTCCGTTTCTGTCGCGTTTCAGCGGCAGATCGAAATTTCCCTTGACCTTGTATATCTCGGAGCCGTCGCGGTCTCGCTTTGCGTCGAGATAGTACATATAGCAGTTGAGGCACCCTTCGCTGATCTTACGGCAGCCGTGCCACGGATTCCATATTTCCATCAGATATCACCAACGTATTCAGGACACGCGAAATAATCTGACGGGTCGATCTTACCTTCCGGCAGGGCGGACAGCGACGCGTCTTTTATCAGAGCTTCTTTTTCACACCGCTCAAGCGACTTGAGCGCCCTCTCGAGGGAGAGCGCCGCGCTCTTGTCGAAGCAGCTCCACACCGTCTCGACCCTTACGGGCGGGTGGCTTCTCGTGTATTTTGCGCCGCCGGGGATCTCTCCTTTGTGCGCTTTGATCCTGTGCGCGACGTCGGTCGTATATCCGCAATAAATCGAGGAGTCGACGCACCGCAGTAAATAAACGAAATACATACAACTCCTCCTTTTTATTCAATTATACACCCCGACTGTGCCGTTGTCAAATTTTTAATATTTTTCTCAGTCTGTCGGACAAAAAGACTGCAAGCGCGATCTTGATAATATCGGGGATGATGAACGGAACGACGCAAAGCGCAAGCGCGTCGTAAACGCTCTTATGCATATAAAGAATGAACCAAACCGTTCCTACGGCGTAGCAGGCAAGAAGACACAGCGCGAGCATGATATAGTGGAATACTTTTGACGCTTTTATCTTTTTTTCCGCTATCCAGTACAGAACGCAGGTGACGACAAAGCCGACAAGATATCCTCCGGTAGGGCCTGCGATATGACCGATGCCTCCGCCGAAGTGTGAGAACACCGGCACTC
Organism: Clostridia bacterium; assembly: GCA_017529175.1. Next base: position 1,979 of record JAFXNX010000082.1, on the reverse strand, counting down.
CCGCCGCGCCGAGCGCGAGGTATACCGCAAATGATATGGTACCGTTTCTTCCGCCGATAAATTCGAGCGAGAAGAAGATCGCGAAGACCTGGAGCGTGAACGGAACTGACGGAACGATCGCAACGTTTATCCACGAGCAAACGACGGTCAGTGCGCACATAACGGATATTCTTACTATATCCGAGACGGGTATGGTTTTCTTATCCTTCATTTTTTCGTCCTTCGGTATTTATTCAGTCAATATTCTTATCTATGGCGTATCTGATGATCTTCTTTGAGGTATTCTTTGGGAACTCCGTATTTCTTATTCTGATGAGATTTACTTTCTTGAACGATACGTTCTTTTCGTTTATGCGTCTGACCTCGCCCTCGAAATACTTCTGAACGTCGGTGACGCCGCGTTCTTCAAGCGCTTCAAAGTCGGGGAATATCTCGGCAACAATTATATCTTCCTCGTTTGACTTACTTCTCTTTCCGGCATATACGACGACCTCACTCACTCCGTATACTTCGAATATGTCGCTCTCGATCTCCTCGGGATAGACGTTCTTTCCGTTAGCAAGGATTATGAGATTCTTCTTGCGTCCGGTGATGAATATCCAGTCGATCCCGTCCTCGCGCTCGACCTTTCCGATATCTCCCGTGTGGAAGAATCCGTCCTCGTCGATCACCTCGCGCGTGGCTTCTTCGTTCTGATAGTATCCGAGCATTACGTTCGGTCCGCGGAAAGCAATCTCGCCCTCGCCGTTATTATCCGCGTCGACGATCTTCGCTTCCCCGCCGGGCATTACCATTCCGACGGATCCCGCTTTTCTGTACTCGTTTCTGTTTCCGGAAATGAAAGGCGAGCACTCGGTTATACCGTAGCCGTTGATGATCGTTATACCGATACCGTCGAAAAAGTCGATTATCATTTGCGAAAGAGGCGCGCCGCCGCAGATTATAAGCTCGAGATCGCCGCCGAATTTATCGATGACGGACTTAAAGAGAGTGCGCCTGATATCAATACCCGCTTTACGCATGGAATTTGATCTTTTGATGAGCTTTAAAAGCATTTCGGCTTTTCCGCTCTTCTCCGCACCGCTCATGATCTTGTGATAGAAAGTTTCAACGAAGAGGGGCACGAGCATTAAGTGCTTCGGACGAAACTCTTTGATCTCCTGCACTACGTATCGGTTGCCGAGTGAGAAGCATATTTCTATTCCCTGGCAGTAGTTGCCGAGGATGTTCGCAGTCAGCCCGAACGTGTGATGAAGCGGAAGAACGCTCATTGTCTTTTCGGTAAGCTTGAAAAGGCGGATACCGTTGACGACGTTGGAACACAAATTCTTTTGAGAGAGCATAACTCCCTTGCCCTTGCCGGTCGTTCCGGACGTGAAGAATATGCCCGCGAGCGCTTCGGGGTCGATCTCGGTCTCAAAATATGAGCGGTCTTTGTAAACGACTTTCTCCGCGCCGTCGGCTCTTAGCGCGCCGATCGATATTGCTCCCTCGGGTATCGCTTCAGCGCTCGGGATATGGCCCATCTTTATGTAGAGCTTTATATTCTTATTATTCTTCTGAACTTCGCATATCTTTGACACCGTGGACGCGGAGAAAAACAGCGCTTCACATTCCGCGCGCTCAAGCTGAGACGCGATCTCATCGGGAGACAGTTCAGCGTCTATCGGGACCGCGACGGCGGATATGCACATAAGCGAGTAGAACGCAAGCACCCACTCGTGAGAAGGTCTTGAAACTATCGCGACTCTCTTCCCTCTGAAGCCGCGGGATATAAGCTCCGTCGACAGAGCTCTGACATAGTCCGCGCATTCAGCGAAAGTCATGTGATACTGCTTTTCGTCTTTAGGTCCGGTCTTCCATGTGAAAGCGATCTTTGACGCAAAACTTCTTTTGCAGTTCTCGACCATCTCACGAATATCGACGAACGTCACGTTATCGTACAAAGGATAATTTTTCTTTCTGTTCTTGTATGCCAT
>JAFXNX010000081.1 GCA_017529175.1 Clostridia bacterium | reverse complement strand
GAAATACCACGACGAACCCGCCCACTGAGGCATGGTGTCAGTCTCGCGACGCGCGGCTCCGCCGCACTTCGGGCACTTGCAGTTTACGAATGATTCGATCTTTGCAAGCGGGCTCTCGCCGTCGGATCCGGGCTCGAAGTTTTCAACGTCGGGAAGCGTGAGAGGAAGCTCGCTGTACGGTACCGCAACGATACCGCAGTTCGGGCAGTGAACGAGCGGGATAGGCTCGCCCCAGTATCTCTGACGGTTGAACGCCCAGTCTTTCATCTTATACTGTACGCCCGCTTCACCTATGCCGCGTTCAGCAAGATATCCGATCATCTTTTCGATCGAATCCTTTTTATTCGTAAGTCCGTTAAGGAAATCTGAATTAACGACTTCGCCGTCGCCGGTATACGCTTCAACGGAAATATCTCCGCCCTTGATAACTTCAATTATATCGATACCGAATTTCTTTGCAAATTCAAAGTCGCGGGTATCGTGAGCCGGGACCGCCATGATCGCGCCGGTGCCGTAGCCCATCATAACGTAGTCGGAAATATAGATCGGTATCTCTTTTCCGTTTACGGGGTTAATCGCAGATATGCCCTCGATACGAACGCCTGTCTTTTCTTTTACAAGCTGAGTTCTCTCAAATTCCGTCTTCTTCGCGCACTCCGCCTTGTAAGCTTCAACATCGGCGTAGTTCGAGATATTATCAGCGTATTTTTCAAGAAGCGGATGTTCGGGAGCCATTACCATAAAGGTAACGCCGAAAAGGGTATCGGGACGCGTCGTATAGATCTTGAGCTTCTCGTCTGTTCCTTTGATCTCGAAATTGACGAATGCGCCTTTTGACTTTCCGATCCAGTTTATCTGCTGCGCCTTTATATTTTCGGGATAGTCGACTTCTTCAAGTCCCGCAAGGAGTTTATCCGCGTACTCGGTGATACGCAGATACCATACGTCCTTTGACTTCTGAACGACGTCGGAGTGGCATATATCGCACTTACCGCCCTGGCTGTCCTCGTTCGAAAGGACGACCTTGCAGTGCGGGCAGTAGTTGACAAGAGTCTTGTCTCTGAAAACAAGACCACGCTCGAACATCTTGAGGAATATCCACTGAGTCCACTTGTAATAGTTGACGTCAGTCGTGTCGACGACGCGGCTCCAGTCGAAAGAATATCCGACGCTCTTGAGCTGTTCTGTAAACCTTTTGATATTGTCGTCAGTGACTTTTCTCGGGTGGGTACCCGTCTTTACGGCATAGTTCTCCGTCGGAAGTCCGAAAGCGTCGAATCCCATCGGAAACAGTACGTTATACCCCTGCTTTCTTCTTTTGCGGCAGACGACCTCAAGGCTCGTATAAGCCTTGATATGACCGACGTGCATACCTGCCCCGCTCGGATAAGGGAACTCAACAAGTCCGTAAAATTTCGGCTTCTCGTGGCTGTCTTCCGCATTGAAGCATCCGGATTCTTCCCATTTTTTCTGCCACTTTGCCTCTACTGATTTAAAATCGTATTTCATAATTAATACCGTACCAAATCTGTAAGATTAGTCTTCCGTGATTATCGCGCTGATATCCTCTTCCGTTGTCTCGTCATAGAGCTTTTCGAGGTCGTAAAACTCTCTCGTATCGTTTCCGAAAACGTGAACTATGACGCAGCCGTAGTCGATAAGTATCCAGCTGTCGCCGCGTCCTCCTTCGACGTGAAGAGGCTCGATGCCTTCTTGAGACATTTTATATTCGACTTCGTCTGCAAGCGATTTTACCTGGGTCCTCGAATTACCCGAGCAGATTATAAAATAATCCGAGATAACAGTCTGCTTTTCGACGTGAAGAAGTTTTATATTTCTTGCTTTTTTGGAGTCGAGAACGGAAACGATAAACTTCGCAATATTCTCCGGCTCGCTGTTTATAAGCTTTTTTTCTTCCATAAAAAATTCCTTTCGAGTGACGATCAATAGCCTACCTGAGGAACGAACTCATCCGACGCCATATCGGAAGCTCTGTAGATATACTCCTGCATTTCAGACGCGGGACACGAGTAATAGTAAGAACTGTTGTAGAAAACCGCGTCTCTGTCAAAGATCTCGGGAGTGACCGGATCGTCGTAAATGTTGAAATACGAATTCACGTAATTCATTGCGGCTTCTTTGTTCATCGTGTAATATGCAAGTCCGTCGTCGCCCCAGAATCCGGCGCCGGGCATTGTCATAAACGTGACGTATTCCAAACTCAGCGTCATCGCGTTGTTTGCAAAATAGATAAGATCCTTCGTCGACATATTTGTCGCAAGGTTATCGGATATTATATCGCAAACGTCGGATATTTTGCCGATATTGAAAATATTGGCTTTATCCTGCATCGTTTTGAACAGCGCCGTCATAAACATTTTCTGAACGTTTCCGCGTCCTATGTCAGCCATGGCATATCCTTCTCTGTAACGAACGACGCCCTCTGCCGCGTGACCGTCAAGGTGCTGATAGCCGCTGTTTACGTGGATCGACAGATTCTGATTTGGGTCTTCATAGTGAAGATCAAACGGAACGTACATATCGACTCCGCCGAGCGCGTCGACGATATTTCCGAACTGATTGAGGTCCATGACCGCGTAATAGTGGATCTTCACGCACATATTCTGCTCGAGGAACGCCGCAAATCCCGCAACTCCGCGCAGATCGGCCTCTGTCTCGGGATCATATTTATCAATGGCATTCTGTATATACTCGTTGTCGGAAGTACCGCCGAATTTATAATACTGAAAGACGGTATTGCATTTATGAGCGTAATTGTAATCGTGGTTGACGTAAATATCGCGCGGTATCTGCATAATGGACGCCGTCAGCTTTGTAACGTTGAAATTGACAAGCAGATTGACGTCGGTATTGTTGGCGACTCTGTCGTGTCCGCAGATAAGAATGTTGTAGATCCTGTCGCGTCCGTCATCAGGAACAGTGTCACCGGAATTGTCGTTGCCCTGCTGCTCAGGGGTATTCACGTACGGCGCGGACGACGTATCTCTTTCCGGCTCTGTTATCAGATTGATTATCTGGTGTCTGAAAATATACGCAGTTACGATAAGGACGAGCAGCACACCGAATACGACGCCGAGCGCGATCAGAGTATTTCTGCTCTTGCGTTTCTTTTTCGACGTGCGCGTGCCGTGCTTTGCGGCGTCCGCGTGTCTTTCTGCCGCGATCTCGTCTTCGATACTGAATTCGGCGTCGCAGAAAGGACAGATCAAATCTTCGTTTATCCCTTTAACTTCAACTGTTTTTCCGCAAACAGGACATTTAACGTTTTTTAATTTCATCAGATTATCTCCTTGTTGAGCCCGATATAATAATTCCTCGCATCAACCGTGTCGATCGCCACAGGCTGACCGTCATTGATAAGTCCCCTGATCGTAAGATCAAACGACTTTATCATCGTTTTATAAAGCGCTGACGGCGGCGTCTCTTCCCTTTCCATCAGTCCGTAGAAATAACGACGGAGTTCCACGCAATCCTCAAACTCTCTCGTTTCTTCTATGTAATCGGCAAGATAGACTATCGCTTCAAAAAGAGTCATACCGCGCCTTCCGGTGGTGTGCCATCTTACGCCCGATACGATCTCATCGTCAACGCAGTCGTGAAAGTCGCGTTTTATAAGCTCTGCGGCGGTTATGGCATGGAACAGTTTAGGCGACGATAATTCGTCTTTTCCATACATTATACCAAATTCACCGCAATAATTCAACTGTTTTTCTAAACTTAACATTTTCGTAATATCGTGAAGAAGCGCCGCCGCGCGTAGCTTCATCACTTTATCGGGAAGAAAGATCATCCCGAGTTTTTCGCATTCTTTTTCAACGCCCAAAGTATGCGAGTATCTTTTCGCGCTAAGATACGGTTTGATCCTGTCGCGCAAAGATGAAAGCATCTCTTCTGTCAAAACGATATCGCTCATATTTCATCCAAAAATATCTTTTTGTTTTTCACCGATTCTTTATACAGAACTATCTTTGAACCGATGACACAAATAACGTCCGCGCCGATCTTTTCCGATATCTCGTCCGCGCATTCTCTCGGAAACACGTCGGAATTCGGAAGTACGCGTATCTTGATAAGTTCTCTCGCTTCAAGCGCCGCGTCAAGCTGACGGCAGATCTCGTCCGTAACTCCGCCCTTGCCGATCT
>JAFXNX010000080.1 GCA_017529175.1 Clostridia bacterium | reverse complement strand
TCGCTCTCCCGCGACATAAAGAAGAAGTCACCGCTCTTGTTTGATATGTCGGGCATATCTCCGTTGTTTATCGCGTGAGCGTTCGTTATAATAAGACTGTCCTTGTCCTGCCTGAATATCGTCACGAGCTTTACGGTTCCGATCTTGCCGCTCGCTATCATATCGTGAAATACGTTGCCGGATCCGACGGGGGGGAGCTGATCGGCGTCGCCGATGAAAACGATCCTTGCTCCCGGCTTTACCGCGCGAAGAAACGCCTCCATAAGAAGCGTGTCGATCATCGACGATTCATCTATGATGAATACGTCCTCGTCGAGTCTGTCGCGCTCGTCCTTGAGAAACCTGCCCGCGTCCTCTTCTCCGTTGTACTCCATACAGAGAAGACGGTGTATCGTCTTCGCTTCGCACGTCGTCGCCTCGCTCATCCGTTTCGCGGCGCGCCCCGTGGGTGCGGCGAGCGCGATCTCCATACCGAGGGATTTGAAGATCGAGATCATCGCTTTGATAACAGTCGTTTTTCCGGTGCCGGGGCCTCCCGTCAGTATCATAACGCCGGACTTCAGACAGCACGCGATCGCCTCTCGCTGCAAGGCGTCGTACGTTATTCCATTCTTTAGCTCGAGTTTGTATATGAACTGCTCGACGTCGTCGATATCGAAAGTCTCGCACATTCCGGAGACCGTCGCGAGCTTGTTTGCAATGTATTTTTCAGCTTTATAGTAAGAGGGAAGATAAATGTATTTTTTATCATCCTTAGTGACGATGCGCAGCTTTGCCGCGACAAGCATTTCAAGGATAACGTCGTGTACGATCTCCGCGTCGACGCCGAGAAACTCGGCGCATTTCTGCTTGAGAACGTCGAAGGGAAGGCGGGTGTGTCCCTCTTTTGCGGATACCGCCTGGAGATATGATATGACCCCTCCCGATATTCTGAAAGGCGAGTCCTTCGCGATACCGAAGCTCATTGCAACGGAGTCAGCTTTCGTAAAGCCGATCCCTTGTATCTGTTCGCAGAGTACGTACGGATTTTCTTTTACGATATCTATCGCGCCGGATCCCCATTTTTTATAAATCTTCATTGATGCGGCGTCCGAGAGCAGATCTCTGAAACGGATGATGACGTTTCTCGCTCCTGACGCTTCCGCAAACGCCTTTCCGATCTCACGCGCTTTTTTAAGACTTATCCCCGGGATATCCGCGAGCCATTCCGGATGGCGTTCTATTACGTCGAACGTCTCGTCGCCGTACTTGCTTACGATCTTGACAGCCGTCTTCGGCCCGACTCCGTGAACGGCGCCGGACGCAAGATATCTTAGTATCTGATCTTTACCGACGGGAAGAGACTTGTCGTATTCCGAGACCTTGAGCTGTCTGCCGTATTGCGGATGTATGGTCCAAACGCCCTTTACCCGAAGCACGTCTCCCTCGGCAACGTAAGGCATAGTTCCCGCCAGGACTATCGGCTCTCCGGTATCGTCTTCTTCTATCTCGCATACCGCGTAACCGTTTTCGGCGTTGGAATAAATAACGGAGTCGACAACGCCTGTGAGTTCAACTGATTCGTTCAAGCCCATTTTGTCTCCTCCGTAAACTATAAATTACTAACTAATTATATTATATCTTGTGCCGTGTGTCAATAACGCCTCAAAAAGTTGAGAGCGGCAAATTTGATCTGCCGCTCTCGAAATTTTATAATAGTTCATCAATATACGGTACAGAGCTTGAAGCGCCGGGACGCGAGACGGTTATCGCGGAGGCGCGGGACGCTGTGTCAAGCGCGTCGCGAACGCTCTTTCCGTCGCAGATCGACGCGAGGAAGTAACCGGTAAACGTGTCTCCCGCCGCGGTCGTATCGATCGGCGTCGCTTTATATGCGGCTTGCGCGGTCTTTCCGTTCTTATCGCAGTATACGCTTCCGTCCTCGCCCAGCGTCAGTACGAGGGACGCGTCAGGGAATCTTTCAAGAAACGCGCCGCATATCGCGCCGGCGTCCGACTCTCCCGTCAGCGCCGCGCCTTCGATCTCGTTGCAGAACCACAGATCCACTTTGTCGAGAGGGAGCGCCGTTATCGCGTCGTTGAACGGGGAGGGGTTGAGCACGACTCTCATTCCTTTTTCCTTCGCGGCGTCTATCGCTTCCGCGATACAGTTCGTCTCGTTCTGCAAAAGAAGTATATCGCCCTCGCGCGCGCCTGAAAGGAATTCCTCAACGTACGCATCGTCAAGCATCCTGTTCGTGCCGGGGTATATCATTATGCAGTTTTCGCCGCACTTGTCGACCTGGATTATCGCGTGCCCGGGGCTTCCCGCGACGCGCCGTATTTTCGACGTGTCGACGCCGGAGGCGGCGAGCTGTTCGGCAAGGAAATCCGCTCCGTCGCCGAGCAGTGCGCCGTGGATGACGTCACCTCCCGCGCGGGCGGCGGCGACCGATTGATTGAGCCCTTTACCGCCGGGAAAAACCTTCATATCAGCGCAAGAGATAGTCTCACCCGCCGTGACGAAGCTGTCGACCGAATAAACGTAGTCGACGTTGAGCGATCCGAGATTATAAATTTTCATAAGATGTCAGTCTCCCGAACAGATCTTCAAACAGCGCGTCGCGATTGACCTGATAGACGTATGCGAACGGATGGTTCGCATCGCTGTTTTCGTATTTTTTATCGTGATTCGGAGTATACCTCGGGATTATTTTATCGCGAAGGAATCTCTTGTCACGGTCGACGAGCCACGCGATCGCCGTGACGTCCCATATTACTCTCGTCCACGGTTTGCCTGCGGCGTAGCTTTCCGCTTCTTTAATTGTGTTAGACGCGAGGTAGTCGCAAAGCGGTCCGCGTCCTGAGAGGAAATGCTCAAGCTCCCAGCGCGACGTTGCAAAGTGATCGACGACTCCCATGCAGGGAAGCTGTACGAGCGGAACACCGGACGAGAAAATGATCCTTGCGCCGATGATATCCTGCTCCATGTTGAACTCGGACGCTTCTCTCGGATAACCGATCTCGTTTCCGCCGAGCCAGACGACGACACAGCGTTCTGCCATTGACGGATCGGTCATAAACGCCGATGCGACGTTCGTGATCGCGCCAATCGCCGCGATATACAACGGGTCCTCTGCCGTATGCTCCGACGCGGCTTTGACCATAAACTGCGACGCGGAAGAAACGTAGGGCGTCACCTCGTTTTTGATATATTCGCGCGAACCCTTGTATACTTTGTCTTTAAGATCTTCGGCGCGCGCCAGATCGAGCAGTTTCAGTATCTCGTCGTAGCTCTTATCCATTCCGTCTCCGGGCGAGGACGCTTTTTCGTTGAGAAACGGCGCCGCCGTTATCCCGAGAATATTGAGACGGTCGCGATAGGTCAGCATATACGAGATCGCAAACTGGTCGTCTATCTCGTTGTAAGCGTCGGTGTCGAGTATCACGTCGATCTTTTTGCACGGACGTTCAAGGTTTTTAAGTATCAGTTCTCTGTCCATTTGTTGCTCCTTCGTTATTCAAACGGCTGCGGAAATGACTGCCGCAGCCGAATAAATTTTATTTCAAAAGATTTGAAAGTTCCGGCACGATGTCGGTCTTTTCCCATGCGACGCTGAGGTCCTCGCGTCCCATATGTCCGTATGCCGCAAGCTGTTTGTAAATGGGGCGGCGAAGCCCGAAGCGTTCGATTATCGCCGCGGGACGCAGGTCTACCAGTTCCGTCAGCTTTTCTGCGATAGCGTTTTCGTCCGTCTTTGCCGTACCGAACGTCTCGACGAGAAGCGATACCGGGCGAGCGACGCCTATCGCGTATGCGATCTGTATTTCACATTTGTCCGCAAGTCCCGATGCGACGACGTTTTTCGCAAGGTAACGCGCCATATATGCGCCGCTGCGGTCGACCTTCGTCGGGTCCTTTCCCGAGAACGCGCCGCCGCCGTGACGCGAATATCCGCCGTACGTGTCGACGATTATCTTTCTGCCCGTCAGTCCCGAGTCGCCGTGAGGTCCTCCTACGACGAAACGGCCCGTGGGATTCACGAATATCTTTGTCGCGTCGTCGATCATATCCTCGGGGATGACCGGCTTTATCACGTATCTTATAACGTCTGTTCTTATTCTGTCGAGCTCGACCTCTTCGCTGTGCTGAGTGGAAACGACTATGGTGTCTATCCTCACCGGGCGGTCGCCGTCGTATTCGACCGTGACCTGTGTTTTTCCGTCCGGTCTGAGGTAGGGAAGAGTCTCTTCTTTTCTTACTTTTGTGAGTTGTTTTGCGAGGCGGTGCGCTATGGATATCGGCATCGGCATAAGCTCAGGCGTCTCATTGCAGGCGTAACCGAACATCATGCCCTGGTCTCCCGCGCCGATGCTGTAGTCGTGCTCGAGCCCTTCCTTGGACTCCGCGCTCTCGTCAACTCCGAGCGCGATATCGCGCGACTGTTCGTGTATCGAGTTGATGATACCGCAGGTGTCGCAGTCGAATCCGTATTTCGCTCTGTCGTAACCGATCTCGCGTACCGTGTTTCTGACGATACCCTGAATGTCGACGTAACCTTTCGTCGTGATCTCGCCCATTACCATAACGAGTCCCGTCGTGCAACTGCATTCGCACGCGACTCTTGCTTCCGGGTCCTCGGCGATTATCGCGTCAAGTACCGCGTCGGATATCTGATCGCATATTTTATCGGGATGTCCTTCCGTTACGGATTCGGACGTAAAGTATTTTTTCATATTTTAACTTCCTTTCGCAGTTTTCTTTAAGGCAAATAAAAAGCTCTCAGGCGACAGTCTGAGAGCGCATATTTCATCACGCGATTCTCATCTATCGGGAATTAGCACCTTGTCATAAGATAGGTTGCCGGGCTTCATGGGGCCAGTCCCTCCGCCACTCTTGATAAGAATTTTCTATTGTTCTAATAGCATACTCTATAAAGGATGAATTGTCAATACTTCAATTATGAATTTTTACGCAGTAAGAAATGACAGAAAGCCGACAGCGCCATACGACGCCGCTCCCATTATCGCGGATGCGAGAAGGAGTCCGAGAAAGATCGCGGGAAGCGCGCGCTTCATACGAAGATCGAACAGAGCTGCAACGAGCGCTCCGCTCCAGGCGCCGGTGCCGGGTATCGGTATGCCGACGAAAAGCACAAGACCGAAAAACGTGTATCTTAGAACTCTCTTGCTGTGTTTTTTCGCTTTATCTTCAAGCCAAAGCGCGATGCCCTTCAGTCTTTTCGTACCCTTCATCCATGACAGAATATAACGGATGAAGAGAAGAATGAAAGGGACGGGAAGAAGGTTTCCTATTATACTTATAGGTATGACGTAATACCACTCAAGTCCTTTTGCCGCGCCGAAGATTATCGAAGCGCGAAGCTCTGCGACCGGTATCATAGAAATGAGGAAAGTATAAAAATAGTCCACGAACGTCGACGCTCCTTTAAAGAATTACCTTTATAAATGTAGTATATTGTATATTTTTGAAAAAGTCAAGATTAATGTAGCAAGGCGTCTTGACAAATCGCGCATACGGTGCTATACTTCTTCACGAAAAGTCTTCAGGGCAGGGTTGATTTCCCTACTGGCGGTATAGTCCGCGAGCGCAGGCGACACGTCGAACGGCGCATGAATCGGTGAGATTCCGATACCAACGGTAAAGTCCGGATGAGAGAAGATATATTTTATATCTGTCACGCCGCCTGAAGGATCATTCCGTCAGGCGTTCTTTATTTCTTGTCCCTCAAGGCGAATATTATGAGCCGTAAGGCCCGGTTTTCGGAGGATTTGTTATGAGTACAACTGAAACAAAAGGAAACGAGAGGATCAAATATCTGGCGAAGATCGCGGTGCTCTCGGCGATCGCGATGATCGTATCAAAGCTCGAATTTCCGCTGTGGTTCGCGCCTTCGTTCTACAAACTTGACTTCAGCGCGGTGTTCGCCCTTCTCGGCGCGTTCGCTCTGGGACCTGTCGCGGGCGGCTCGATATGTATTCTGAAAAACGCGCTGAAGCTTCTCATTTTCGGAGGCACGCAGACCGCGTATATCGGCGAGCTCGCCGACGTTTTGATGCTGATACTTCTTTGCGTTCCCGCGGGGATCATTTATAAGAAGAGAAAGGACATAAAAGGCGCGCTTATCGGTATGTGCGTCGGCGTCGTCTGCATGACTGCCGGAGGGTGTCTTTTCAACTACTACGTTCTGATCCCGTTCTTTGCGAAACTGTTTGAAATGAGCGTCGACACAATCGTCGATATGGGAAGAGGGCTGAACTCGAGCGTCGACAGTCTCTCGAAACTGATAATCTTTATAACCGCGCCGTTCAATCTGTTCAAGGGCGTCGCGTGTTCGCTCATTACATTCCTATTATACAAGAGAGTTTCAAAAATATTGCATATCTGATATTTTAAAAGGGGCTGTCGCATTAAGCGAAGAACGAAAAAGCACGACGAAATAAGAGATTAAAAACGCGAAAAATCCGTAGTTTTCATGATTAATTAGGTGAAAATCCTGCGGATTTTTCCATTTTTATGCTTTTTCTATCGCCGT
>JAFXNX010000079.1 GCA_017529175.1 Clostridia bacterium | reverse complement strand
TTGAGAGCGGGGCGGTACGTTTCGTCCGCGAGGAGAAGAGCGCGCGCTACGCCGTGACGGATCGCGCCCGCCTGACCGGAGAAGCCGCCGCCTTTTACGTTTGCGACGATGTCGAATTTGCCCATTGTGCCGGTAACGCCGAAGGGCTGGTTGATGACGAGCTTGAGAGTTTCAAGACCGAAATATTCGTCGATATCGCGACCGTTGATCGTGATAGTGCCCGTGCCGGGGAAAAGACGAACTCTGGCAACAGAACTTTTTCTTCTGCCTGTGCCGTAGAAATAAGGTTTAGCACTTGTATACATTATTCATTCCGTCCTTTCTCTCACATTTCAACTTCGTACGCTTCGGGCTTCTGCGCCGCGTGACGGTGAGCGTCACCTGCGTATACCTTGAGGCGCTTGATGGCTTTCGCGCCGATGGAGTTGTGGGGAAGCATGCCTTTTACTGCAAGCTCCATTGCGAACTCGGGACGCTTTGCCATGATTTCCTTATACTGTACGGCTTTGAGACCGCCGATGTATCCGGAATGGTGATAGTAATACTTCTGCTCGAGCTTTCTTCCCGTGAGGACTGCTTTGTCGGCGTTGATTATGATAACGAAATCGCCGCAGTCAACGTGAGGTGTGAACTCGGGGCGAATCTTACCGCGAAGAATAGCGGCAGCGGCAGCGGCGGTCTTGCCGAGCGGTTTGCCGGCAGCGTCGATGACGTACCATTTGCGGTTAAGGGTTTCGCTCTTTGCCATGTAAGTGGACATAGATTTTTCCTCCGCTAATGCTTGATATAATTTTTCAACGTCGCAATTATATCATATAGTATCGGGGAAGTCAATACTTTTTTGCCAAAAAAATAAGAAAATTTAATTTAGTATGAGGTTTTCTTGATTTTTCTCTCGAAATCTCGTTTTTTCTCGTTGAATCAATATTGAAATAAACTCTTATTCTTCAGGACAGGAAAGTCTGATCTCTTCGTTTTCAATGAGCGTGTATGACCTTGCGCGGAAAGTGTCCATCAGTTCGTCCATCGTTTTTATCTCATATTCCGTTTCGATCCCGCCGGCGGGAAAGTGGCTCTTGTCGTGGTGATCGCTGCCGGAGGTGAATATTTTAGCGGGGAAGTATTCCGCGTACGCTCTTGCCGCCTTGTTGTAGCTCTCGTTGTGCGGATGGCCGTTGTAGACCTCGTAGCCGTCGATCTGCCAGGGATAGACGTGCTGGATATGAAAACGCATGGGATGCGCCTGTATTATGATAAAGCGGTTTGGGTGGTTTATCTTTTCGTAAAACTCCCCGACTTTCATCTGACACATTCCCGGATGAGAGAGCAGAAACTCCGGCGACATACCGAAGAGAAGATAATCGTTTTCGAGTTCGTCGAATCTGATCTCCGCGCCGAAAAGGATATTGAGTCTTCCCGCGGCGGCGTCTTTCATTTTCTCGTAACCGTCGATATAGAACTTCGCTTTCTCTTCCCAGGATGAGTTGCCGTATCCCATGTTGCGGAAATTGCTCTCGGCAAGATGGTTCGTTACGACTATCGTACTGTATCCGTATTCCAGATACTTTTCCACGGTGTCGCGCGCCGGTTCGTTCGCGCAGCAACTGACCTCGGACGTGTGACAGTGAAGTTCAGTTTTGAATTTCTGCATATTTCACCTCATGTTTTTTCTTCATCATATATAATACTACCATTCGCACTCAAAGTCAAACGTTCGGAGGATAATAATTGACATTCGGGGTCAAAAATGATAAAATCTTTACAGGAGGTGATCTATAATAATGGAACAGATCAAGAACTTTATTACGCAAAACCTTGTCGGCGTCTGCATCAAGATCGTTGTAACCGTACTCATAATAGTCGTCGGCTTTTGGCTCGTAAAGGTATTGATGAAACTGCTCGGGAAGAGCAGGCTATATTCAAAGCTCGATCCATCGGTAAAGAGCTTCCTTGACAGCTTTATTAAGTTCATTCTTAAGGCTGTAGTGATAGTTACGGCAATTACCTATGCCGGAGTCCCAATGGCGACTGTGATAGCTCTGGTGGGCTCTGCGGGCGTTGCGATAGGTCTTGCGCTTCAGGGCGGACTGTCTAACGTCGCCGGGGGCGTTCTGATACTTATGAACCGTCCTTTCAAAGTGGGAGATTATATCAGCGTTTCGGGCAACGACGGTACCGTCGAGTCGATCAGTCTGTTTTACACGACTATCAAGTCATACGACGGGAAACGCATCGTGCTGCCGAACGGGACTGTCACATCGTCAGTCGTCGTAAACGTTTTTGCGGAAGATCATCGCCGCGTCGACCTCGTATTTTCCGCGTCGTATTCTTCCGATATCGACCACGTTAAGAAAACTCTCCTTGAGGTCGCATCGGAAAACAGCAGAGTCCTTTCCGATCCGGTTCCCGTGGCGCTGATGACGGAGCAGGCTGATTACGCGCTCAAGTATACGCTCAGGGCATGGGTCAAGACTCCGGATTACTGGGACGCAACGGTCGAGCTTAACGAAGGGGTGAAAAAGGCGTTCGACAGGGAAGGGATAGAGTTTACTGAAGGGCACCAAACGGTAATGGAGTATTTTGACGAGAGCAAACAGGATTAGGTACACACGAAACGAATCAAACTTCATAGGTGTTGTTTATTATGAAAATAGTCATTACAAGTAATGTAACACGTGGATTATACAACTTTCGCAGAGAATTGATAGAACGTCTC
>JAFXNX010000078.1 GCA_017529175.1 Clostridia bacterium | reverse complement strand
AGCGACGACGCTTGAAGAGTACAGACGGCATATAGAGAGGGACGCGGCGCTCGAGAGGCGGTTTCAGCAGGTGACGGTGCGCGAGCCCACCCCGCAGGAGAGCGTTGCGATACTCAGGGGACTTCGTGAAAAATACGAGGCGCACCATAAGCTGAAGATAAGCGATGAAGCGATAGGCGCCGCAGTCGATCTCTCCGTCAGGTACGTAAAGGACAGATACCTTCCGGACAAAGCGATAGACCTTATCGACGAGAGCGCGTCGAGAATGAAGATCGAAGCGGGAAGAGAGTCCGGCGCGTCGTGCGAGCTTGACCGGATGATTCGTGACGCGGGAATAAAAAAGCGCGAGGCGTTGATCTCATCCGATCTCGACGCCGCTTCAAAGCTCTCGGCAGCCCAGGCATCTCTCATCGAGGAATACCGTAAGATGCGAAGCGCCGAGACGGAAGAGTCAGGCGATGAGACGCTGACGCTTGAGGCGAAGGACGTCGCAAGGACGCTGACTGCCTGGACGGGAGTTCCGGTCAGCGCGATGTCGGAGGACGTGCAGACGGAGCTTTCCGGACTCGGGGAGCGTCTTTCGTCTTCGGTGATCGGACAGAACGAGGCGATAGACGTCGTATGCCGCGCGGTCAAACGCGGCAGAGTGGGAATAAAAGATCCGGAGCGTCCGACGGCGGTATTCCTATTCGCGGGTCCGACAGGCGTCGGAAAGACCGAGCTTGCAAAAGAGCTCGCAAGGATCGTATTCAAAAATCCGAAAGGGCTTATTCGTTTCGATATGTCCGAGTTCTCGGAGGAGAGCAGCGTATCGAAACTCGTCGGGTCCCCTCCGGGTTACGTCGGTTATAACGACGCGCCGCGTCTGACCGAGGCGGTGCGAAGGACTCCATACAGCGTGGTCCTGTTTGACGAGATAGAAAAAGCGCATCCCGACGTTCGCAATATCCTTCTTCAGATAATGGAAAACGGCGTTCTTACCGATGCGACGGGAAGAGAGTGCGACTTCAAGAATACAATCGTGATTATGACGTCGAATATCGGAGCGGGGAAGGGCTGCGGCGCGGTATGTCTCGGATTCTCCGCGAACGCGGAGAACGATCTTTATGAAACGGCGGCAAGAAAAGCGTTCGACGAGGACCTCAAAAGGACGTTCAGCCCGGAATTCATAGGGAGGATCGACGAGGTCGTTCTTTTCAAAAAACTCACCTTTGAGGAGATAGAAAAGATCGCGTCGAAGTTCCTTTTGCAGACTGCCTCCCGCCTTCGCGGGGCAAAAATCGATCTGTCGTTTGACGGCGCCGTCGCGACGTATATCGCATCTTGCGCCGATTTCGGGAAATACGGAGCACGGAACGTGCGCCGCCTCGTTTCAACTCTTGTCGACGACGCGCTCGCCGAGAGGATCATTTCGGGAAAGATAAAGCGAGGCGACAGCGTATCGGTATCCGTGCTGGACGATGAGGTCGTGTTTGAAGCACGGCGCGGCTCGTCTGTCGGTGAAAGAGAAGTGCAAGGATCATTTAATACGCCATGATGACAATCAAAAAGGGGCTGTCGCATTAAGCGAAGAACGAAAAAGCACGACGAAATAAGAGATTAAAAACGCGAAAAATCCGTAGTTTTCATGATTAATTAGGTGAAAATCCTGCGGATTTTTCCATTTTTATGCTTTTTCTATCGCCGT
>JAFXNX010000077.1 GCA_017529175.1 Clostridia bacterium | reverse complement strand
TAAGGGGTACACCGTGGAGATGGACGATTTCGGCACGGGATATTCCTCGCTGAATATGCTCTCGTCAATGCCGATCGACGTGCTTAAGATGGACCGTACGTTCATTTCGAATATAGAGAATGACGAAAAAGACGTTCAGCTCGTGGCGCTGATAATCGGGATCGCAAAAAGTCTTGATATCCCGGTAGTCGCCGAAGGTGTGGAAACGAAGTCACAGATGGATCTTCTTAAAAAACTCGGATGTAATCTGGTCCAGGGATATTATTTCTCCCGTCCTCTTCATCCGTCCGATTTTGAATCGCAGATCTTAAAAGATCTACTGTAAATTTACTTCGGTATTTTCAAAACCGCCATAATTCTATTGAGGTGATCAGAACATGAAATCATTGCGAACAAAAATAACGTTGATAACGATATGGGTGGTGATCGTTGCAGTCGCCATCGTCACGTTCACCAGTGTGATATTTATCAGAAAAAACGAAAACCGTAAATCGGATCAGCTGCTGCTTTTGCTTTGCGAGACCGGAGAGCGAAATCTCGACTATTATTTCAACAGCGTACAGAAATCTGTCAGCAAGGTGGCTTCCTTCGTTGAAGCGGACCTTGACGGTTTGGACGACGAGCATTTTCAATCCCATATGATTCGGGCGTACGAGTATTTTGATACGATAGCCTCTAAAACAAACGGAGTTCTGACATATTATTACCGCGTAGACCCGGCTGTATCGGAAAAAGTGAAGGGTTTCTGGTATATGGACCTTGATGGAGATGGATTTGTTGAACACGAGGTTACCGATATCACGCTTTATGATACCGAGGATACGTCGTCTCTCGTATGGTTCACCGTTCCGAAATACGAGGGTAAAGCTATATGGCTTTCGCCCTACATAACGGACAATCTCGATATGCGCGTGATCTCCTACAACGTCCCGATCTACTGGAGGGGTACGTTCGTCGGAGTCGTCGGCATAGAAGTCGACTACAGCACGATGGCGGAACAGGTCGACAGCATACGCCTTTACAGCAACGGATACGCGTTTCTCAGCGACGCCGACGGAAATCTTTTCTATCATCCGCGCATAGACGTGACCGAACTGACCGAAGAGACGATGCCGGCAACGCCCGACGGAGTTCTCGGCGAAAGCACATTCCTCAGATACACGTTTAACGGTGAGGAAAAAGAGGCTGCGTGGCTGCCGCTCAGCAACGGTATGCGTCTCAACGTTACAGCGCCCGTCTCCGAAACAGAAGGCGACTGGCAGAATCTGATCTGGAACGTCATGATCGTCGCGATCGTTGTGCTCGTCGCGTCAAGTCTTTTCACCATGTACTATACCAGACGTATATCAAAGCCGCTCAAACAGCTCACGGAAGCCGCTGAACAGGCAGACCGCGGCAATTACGACTACGATCTTGACTATGACAAGGACGACGAGGTCGGCAGACTTACAAATACGTTCAAGCGCCTCTCGAGCCATATGAAGGATCATATAAGCGATCTTAACCAGCAGGTCTTCGTAGACGCGCTGACTCACGTCAAGAACAAAGGCGCGTTCTCCGCGATGATAGATGAACTGCAAAAGCAGGTCGATTCCGACAGAGAAAAGACTGCGTTTGCGGTCGGAGTGTTCGACTGCGACGACCTCAAACTGATAAACGACCATTACGGTCACGATAAGGGAGATATATATCTTAAGACCGCGAGCAGAGCTATCTGCAGCGTCTTCCAGCACAGCCCCGTGTTCAGGATCGGCGGTGACGAGTTCTCCGTTATACTGCAGAACGAAGACTATCAGAACAGGGATCATCTTGTAAAGCAGTTTGAAGAAAACGCTGTTGAGATAACAGCGTCACACGAGAACAAATGGGAGCAGGTCCATATAGCGCTTGGTATCTCCGTATACGATCCGTATAATGACAACGCGGTGATCGACGTGGTGCGCCGCGCAGATAAGGTGATGTATGAAAACAAGCGTCAGCGAAAAAAAGGAAGATAAAGAGTCCTGAATCAGCAGAAAACTATTTGGAGGTATAAGATGAAAAAGGCAAAACGGATCAGTTTGCGTCGATTTGTTTCGCTGATATTATCTTTTATCATAGCGCTGCCGGCGCTTTCCACCGGCGTTTTCGCACATAATTCGGAGAACGTTATCCGCGTAGGCTGGTACGAATCGTCGTTCAATATGACGGATGAACTCGGAAGACGGTCCGGATATGCTTACGAATATCAGCAGAAGATCGCCGCTTATACCGGCTGGACGTACGAGTATATCGAGGGAAGCTGGACAGACCTTATGCAGATGCTCTCGGACGGCAGGATCGATCTGATGAGCGACATTTCCTATACCGAAGAACGAGCTGAAAATATGCTCTTTTCCGCTCTTCCCATGGGCGCCGAGGAGTACTATCTTTTCGTCTCGCCGGGTAACGATGAGATATCGTCTGAGGATATTTCCACATTTGACGGTAAAACAGTCGGCGTTCCGAAAGACAGCGTCCTTATCGATTATTTGAATGATTTCACTTCTTCAAACGGCATCGCGGTGAAAATTATAGAGCTGACGGGTACGGAAGGGGAAAATCAATCGATGCTGGTCAACGGAAAGATAGATATGTATATGACGATCAGCTCATTCGTAGATCCCGACACGGCAATACCGGTATGTGAGGTCGGTTCATGCGATTTCTTCTTTGCGGTCAGCAAGTCAAAACACAGGATATTGACGGAACTGAATTCCGCCATGAAGCGGATCAGGGAAGAGAACCGCTATTATAGCCAGCAGCTCAGCGCAAAATATCTGCAGAGCAAGGGCGTCAATCTGTATCTTTCCGCGGACGAGAAAAAGTGGCTGTCCGACCACGGCACCATCCGCGTAGGATATCAGGACAATTATCTCGCATTCTGCGCGAAGGATCCGGAAACGGGAGAACTTACCGGCGCGCTGAAGGATTATCTGGAGTACGCTTCGGTATGCTTTGAAAACGCGGATATCTCATTTGAACCCGTCGCTTATCCGACGTCTGCCGCGGCGATGGAAGCGCTGAAGGTGGGAGAAGTCGACTGTATGTTCCCCGCAAATCTGACGGATTACGACGGCGAAGTCCAGGGACTTCTTATCACACCGGCGCTGATGCGTACCGATATGTCCGCTGTGATACGCGAATCCGAGAAGCTCACTTTCTACAAAAAGGACCGGGTGACGGTCGCCGTAAACGCAGGCAACCCCAACTACAATATGTTCCTCTTGGATCATTTTCCCGACTGGCGTTCGATATTCTTCAAAGATACGGACGAATGTCTTGCTGCCGTCGCGGATGGAAAAGCAGACTGCCTTCTGATAAGCGTTTACCGTTTCAATAATATTGCGGACTTCTGCGACAGAAACGGCCTTACGACAATTTCTACAGGCGTCGAAATGGATTACTGCTTTGCGGTGAGCCGCGGCAGTACGTCCCTTTATTCCATACTTACAAAGATAACGGGAAACGTGCCGTCTTCCGCGGTCAACGCGTCGCTTTCGTATTATTTCACCGAGGACGCAAAGATCGGATTCATTGATCTGATAAGGCAGAATCTTTTGCTCATACTCGCAGTGATCGCGGTTGTCATTTTGCTTATCATGCTCTTGATAATGAAGAGTTCAAAGTCGAAAAAGAAGGCGATCGAGAGCCAGGAGCTGATATCCGCAACGGAAACAGACGAGCTTACCGGGCTTTATAATCGGAGCTTCTTCTATGAATATGCTTTCCGAATGTATCACGATGCGCCGGATAAGCCGATGGACGCCATCGTTTTAAACATAGATCAGTTCCATTCCGTGAACGCGATAAACGGCAGAGCTTTCGGGGACAGGGTCCTTCGAATGATCAGCGACGAGATCAGAGCGTTTTTGATCGAGAACGGCGGTATTGCAAGCCGCGCGGAGCCCGACCGCTTCGCCGTGTATACCTCTCGCCTTGAAGACCACCGCTCCTTCTTTGACAGACTGCAGGGAATGCTCAACACGATGTCCGCAAACGCGAGCATCCGCCTTCGTATGGGCGTCATGCCGTGGCAAGAGGGAACGGAGCCTCATCAGCAGTTCGAGCACGCGCTGATAGCGTGCAATCTTGCGCGCGACAACTATAAAGAGCATCTGATCGTCTTTGACGAGAGCGTGCGCAAAAGAGAGAGCTATGAACAGCGTTTGCGCAACGATCTGAACCGCGCGCTGGATAAATTCGAATTCGAGATCCACTATCAGCCGAAATATGATATACAGTCCGATACTCCGAGACTTGTCGGCGCCGAAGCTCTCGTCCGCTGGCGTCATCCGGAGCTCGGTATGATACCTCCGGGAGAATTCATACCGCTCTTTGAGAAAAACGGACAAGTCAGCGCGGTCGATAAATACGTGTGGAATGAAACGGCAAAGCAGGTGTCTTTATGGCGCGACGAATACGGAGTCACGATCCCCGTTTCGCTGAATCTGTCGAGAGTCGATATATTCGACCATACGCTTGAGAGCACCGTTGAGGGTATGGTGGATAAATACGGACTCGATCAAAGCGACATAAGCTTTGAAGTCACCGAATCCGCATATACCGAGAACGCAGAACATTTCATATACGTTGTCAAAAGACTTCGCAGCAAGGGATACAGGATCGAAATGGACGATTTCGGAACCGGTTACTCCTCCCTCAATATGCTTTCAACAATGCCGATCGACGTTTTGAAGATGGACCGCGCGTTCATACGGGATATAGACCGTGACGAAAAGGACGTTCAGATGGTTGAGCTGATCCTTGATATAGCAAAGAATCTCAAAGTTCCCGTGATCGCCGAGGGCGTAGAGACGGAAGAGCAGTACGGGCTTTTGAAAAAGCTCGGCTGCAAGTTTGCGCAAGGATTCTATTTCTGCCGTCCGCTCCCCGCCGGGGAATTTGAAGAAAAGATTATCAAAAATATGACGGTTAATAATTGATATACGACAAGCAGAAAGCCAAATTAATCAAAAAGGATGTAAAAACTCAGGTTTTTACATCCTTTTTGATATATGCAGTTGTTCATAAAGAATTACGACAAAAGCTTTACTAACTTTTCCGCGGCAATCTTCGTGTCTTCCGGATCTCCGAACGTGGAAAACCTGAAAAAGTCTTTGCCGCAGGCGCCGAATCCCTCTCCGGGCGTTCCGACGACCATGATCTCGTTAAGCAAATAGTCGAAGAACGTCCAGCTGTCCATCCCGTTCGGGCATTTGAGCCAGATGTAAGGCGCGTTCTTTCCGCCGAAATAGGTGATACCTATCTTGTCGAGCGCGCTCATAAGAACTTTTGCATTATTCTTGTACAGCGCGATGTTTTCTTTGATCTGCCGTTGCCCTTCCTCCGTAAATACGGCGGCACCGCCTTTTTGTATGATGTATGAGACGCCGTTCGTTTTGGTCGTGCGGTTCCTCACCCACATATCGTTGAAGTTCATGCCGTGACGCTCGAGGGAGCGCGGGATGACGGTGTAGCCAAGACGCGTGCCGGTGAATCCCGCCGTTTTGGAAAGAGAGCAAATTTCTATCGCGCACTCCTTCGCGCCTTCGATCTCGAATATGCTGTGCGGGATACAGTCGTCCTCGATAAAAGCTTCGTATGCCGCGTCGAACAGGATCACGGAGCCGTTTTCATTCGCGTGATCGACCCATTTTTTAAGCCCGTCTCTGTCGAACGCCGCGCCTGTCGGATTGTTTGGAGAGCAAAGGTAGATTATATCTGCCTTTGCCTTCTCACACGGCATCGGGAGAAAGGCGTCGCCCTCTCCTGATGGAAGATGAACGATACTTCTTCCGGCGATGATATTCGCGTCGACGTATGCGGGGTATGCCGGCTCCGTTATGAGAACGGTGTTCGAATCGTCGAAAAGATCAATGATATCTCCGAGCTCGTCGCTCGCTCCGCTCGATACGAATACTTCATCCGCTGACAGCGAAACGCCGCGTTTTGCATAATGAGCGGCGATAGCCCCTCTTAACTCAGGGTCGCCGCACTCGGGCATATATCCGTGAAACGTATCTTTCGCCGCCTGATCGTCCACCGCCTCGTGAAGCGCCTTGATCACCGCGCCGCAGAGGGGAAGGGAAACGTCACCGATCCCGAGCTTCAGAATGTGAGACCCCGGATGGCGCGAAAGATACTCTTTTATTTTCTGCGAAATATTATAAAACAGATACGAGTCTTTAAGAGACGCGTAGTTCATATTCGGAGTCGTCATATATCCGCCTCTCCCTCATATACGGTTTTTGCAGGTCCCGTCATCGTCACGGAAAAGTCGTCTGAGACCGTAACGTGAAGTTCTCCGCCGTCAAGTTCCACCGATACCGGCGTGTTTGCAGGGCATATACCTTTTGCGACTGCGGCTGATACGGAGGCGCAAGCGCCTGTCCCGCAGGCGAGTGTTATCCCGCTCCCGCGCTCCCATACGCGCATTCGCAAACGATCATTACCGAGCGACTTGACAAATTCAACGTTTACACCGTCCGGAAACGCTTTGTGTTTCTCGATCAGGGGACCGTACGTCTCGGGAGGGAGCGCGTCGATATCGTCGACGAATATGACAAGGTGAGGGTTTCCGACTGATACGGGGATCCCCGTGACGCTCTTTCCGCCTGCCACAAGCGTCATCTCACCTGAGACATCTGACTTTCCCATATCGACCGACGCGCTCACGACCTTTCCGCCGTCGACGGTAAGACGAAGCGTTTTGATCCCCGAGAGCGTCTCGACGGTGATCAGGGTTTTGTCCGTGTACCCTTTGTCGTAAACGTATTTTCCGACGCACCGTATACCGTTTCCGCACATTTTCGCTTCACTTCCGTCCGCGTTGAAAATACGCATTTTGAAGTCCGCGACGTCAGACTTTGATATGTATATCATTCCGTCAGACCCCGCGCCGAAATGCCGGTCGGACAGAGCTGTGCAGATTTCCTTTATGTCATCCGGCACATCGCCGAAAACGTAAAGATAATCGTTTCCGAGTCCGTGCATTTTCGTGAAGTGCATTTATTTCTCCTTTTTACCGGACCTGTCAAACGCCGCGCCTACGAAGCCGAGGAACAGAGGATGCGGCTTGTTCGGGCGGGATTTGAACTCGGGGTGGTACTGTACACCGACGAAGAAATCGCGCTCCGTCAGCTCGACAGTCTCGACAAGTCTTGCGTCCGGCGAGATACCGCTGAGGGTAAGCCCGTAGTTCTGAAGAACGTCGCGGTAATCGTTGTTGAATTCGTATCTGTGACGGTGGCGTTCGCTTATGTTCTGCTTGCCGTAGCACCTCTCCATAGTAGTTCCGGGCATTATAACGCACGGATAAGCGCCGAGACGAAGCGTTCCTCCCTTGTCTATGTCGTCGCTCTGGCCGGGCATAAAGTCGATGACTTTGTGACGGCACTGTTCGTCGAATTCGCCGGAGTTCGCGTCGGAAATACCCGCTACGTTTCTCGCATATTCGATGACGGCGATCTGCATACCGAGACAGATACCGAAATAGGGGATCTTATTCTCTCTTGCGTATTTTGCGGAGAGTATCATGCCCTCGATGCCGCGGCTGCCGAAGCCTCCCGGGACGATTATACCGTCAAGACCCGAAAGCATACTGTCAGCGCTCTCCGGGGTTATTTCCTCAGAGTCTATCCAGTGTATGCGGATATGAGTGTTGTAATGATATCCCGCGTGGCGAAGCGCCTCCGCGACGGAAAGGTACGCGTCGTGAAGACCGACGTACTTTCCGACAAGCCCTATATCCGTGTAATACGGACGGTTCTTTATACGGTCGACCATCGCGCTCCATTTTTTAAGATCGGCAGACGGCGCGTCGATGCCGAGCTCGCGGCATACTACTTCTGAAAAATGAGACTTTTCAAGCATGAGCGGCGCCTCATACAGGTTTGGCAGGGTTAAGTTTTCGATGACGCAGTCCGGCTTTACGTTGCAGAACAGCGAGATCTTGTCAAAGATCGCTTTTTCAAGCGGTTCGTCACAGCGCAGGATGATTATATTCGGGTTGACGCCCATCCCCTGCAGTTCCTTGACTGAGTGCTGTGTCGGCTTCGTCTTGTGCTCCTCCGAGCCGTGAAGATACGGAACGAGGGTGACGTGGATGAAAAGACTGTTCTCGCGTCCCACCTCGAGCGATATCTGGCGCGCCGCTTCGATAAACGGCTGAGACTCGATATCACCGATAGTTCCGCCTATTTCCGTTATAACGACGTCAGCGTCGGAGTGGCGTCCGACGTTGTAAACGAAGTTCTTTATCTCGTTCGTGATATGGGGGATGATAGAAAGCCCATCTTTATTCATATAATAGATTTCCATTGGTTGTCCACCAGATGCACAAGGTGTAATAGCACTAAAGAAAAATCCTATTAGAGTATATTTTATGCCTCTAAAAATAGAAATCTTCT
>JAFXNX010000076.1 GCA_017529175.1 Clostridia bacterium | reverse complement strand
GGGTATTCTCCGACGGCGCGCCGACGCAGATCGATCTTGTCAACGACGGACCCGCCATGTGTAAGTTCCTCGTGACGAAGACGATGACGGTGCCGCGCGAGCTTATAAGAAGCGACGGAAAGATGACGAATATCCGCCGCAGCGCCGATACGGTGGAGATGAAGATCGTCTCGGAAGTCTCGCTTTGCGCGGGCGAAAACAGAGTCCACGTCGCAACGACTGTGTTCAACAACGCAATGGACCACAGACTTCGCGCAAGGTTCCCCGTCGGGGTGTCTCCCGAGTGCGACTATGTCGCCGAAGTTCCGTTCTGCTTTGTGACGCGCCGTTCGGGCGTCGACTATAAGACGGAAAAATGGATGGAGGCCGACCGCGGAGAGAAGCCGACGTGCGGCATCGTTCTGAAACGCGAGGGCGACCGCGGACTTGCAATATGCAGTCATTACGGTATACACGAATGCGTATCGACGACGGACCGCGACGCCTCCCTTGAGCTTACGCTCTTCCGCGCGTTCCGCATGACGGTACTTGCCGATCTCGCTCCGGACGCGGAAGGTCAGGTGCAGGGAAAGCAGGAATACGAATTTGACATAATGCCGCTTTCCGGAAAAGATACTCTGTCCGACATCAAACGCACCTTCGACGGCGACGTCGCCGGGACGAGATGCAGCGTAAAAGACGGCGTTCCGACCCGCGGCGTATCGTATCTCGAAGTCGAGGGCGACGCGGTATACTCGATCATGAAGTCGACCGAAGAGGGAGAGGGCGTTATCGTTCGCCTCTTCGCCTGCGACCACGATGCGTCTGCGACTCTTAAATTCGCAAAGCCGGCAAAGGAAGCGTTCCTTTGCGACCTCAAGGAAGACGACGTCTCGCATCTCGAGATCAAGGACGGCAAGGTGTCGCTTACCATCACTCCGTGGAAGATAGCGACGGTAAAAGTAAGATTCTGATATATATTATGAAAACGGCAGATGCGTTCAGCATCTGCCGTTTTTCTATATCGAGATTTTAGTGTCCGGGATCGGGCAGCCGGTCTTCCTCCAGTGTTACGAACTTTGTGAAGTTCTTCAGCCAGTTCATCTTGATTATGTCCTGCGAACCGTGTCTGTTCTTCGCGATAATGACCTCCGCCTGCGTCTGCTTCTGCGGGTCTTCCTTGTCGTATTCGCCCGGACGGTAGATAAACATTACGACGTCTGCGTCCTGCTCGATACCTCCGGAGTCTCGAAGGTCGGAAAGGGTCGGTCTGTTGTCGGTGCGTTTTTCCGTCGAACGGTTGAGCTGAGCGCAAGTGATGACCGGAACGCCGAATTCCTTTGCCATTCTTTTGAGATTGTTCGTTATCTCTTCGATCGCCTGAGCTTTGTTGTCAATGCGCGTCTCGTTTTTGACAAGTCCCAGATAGTCGATTATCACGAGTCCGAGATTCTTTACGCGTCGAAGCTGTGACTTCATGCCGGAAACTGTCATCGCTGAACGGTCGTTGATAAGTATGTTGCATCCCGCAAGGCGCGCCGAGGCGTGCGCGAGTTTTTCCCAGTCTTCCTCGTCAATCAGCCCCGAACGGAGCTTGATCGAGTCGACGAACGCCTCTCCCGAGAGAAGACGGGTCGCAAGCTGTTCCGTCGACATTTCGAGAGAGAAGATGCAGACCGCTTTATCGGAGCGCAGCGCGGTATTGACGGCAACGTTCATAACGAACGAGGTCTTGCCCATACCGGGTCTTGCGCCGACGATTATAAGGTCGCCTTTTCCCATTCCGACGAGAACGCGGTCAATGCCGGAAAAACCTGTCGGCATACCTATCGCTTCCGCGCGGTTATCCTTGAGCTCCTGCAGACGGTTGAACGATTGCATCAGAGCTTCTTTAATGTGGACAAATTCGCGGTTCTCGTTTTCGTCCGCGATGGAGTATATCCTCTGTTCCGCCGCCTCGAGCAGTTCTTGCGCGTCGATAGAATCGGCGTAAGCCTCCTCGGCTGTTGTCTCACACGCGTCGATCAAAGTGCGCAGTATGCTCTTGTCCTTGACTATTTTTGCATAGTCCGTGACGTTTGCGGCGGTGGGGACCGTCTCGGAGATCACCCGTATGTACTCTCTGCCGCCCGCGTCGTCGAATTTTCCCGATTTTGCGAGCTTGTCTATCAGAGTTACGACGTCGATATCGCGGCTTTCGAGATACATCTCCTGCATCGCCGAAAAGATCGTCTGATTCTCCGTCATATAGAAATCCCCCGAGCTGATTATCCCGGTGACTTTATCCATGCTCTCGGGCTTTATGAGTATTGCGCCGAGCACCGACATTTCCGCTTCCCGCGAAAAAGGCGCGCGACGTGACATATTATCGTTCATTTATTTTCCTCTTAAAAGTTTGTCAATCCGACACGACGACGTTTATCACGCCGACGATCTCGGGATAGAGCTTAACGTTAAAGGCGTACGTTCCGAACGCTTTCACGGGGGCGTCCATAACTATCTTTTTGCGGTCAACTTCGATACCGTGCTGATCGAGAAGAGCTTCCGCTATGTCCGCGGAAGTCACCGATCCGAAGAGCTTTCCGTCAGCGCCCGCTTTGCCGCGGATCTTGACCATGACGCTCTCGAGCTTTTCCTTGACTTCGTTTGCCGCTTGGATCTCAAGCTCGATCTTGTGTTTCTTTGCCGCCTCGCGGTTCTTTATGTCGTTGAGGGCTTTTGCGTCCGCTTCGACCGCAAGTCCGCGCGGGATGAGATAGTTTCTCGCGTATCCGTCGGAAACAGTTATGAGGTCGTCCTTTTTGCCCTGTGCCTTTACGTCTTTGAGAAGTATTACTTTCATAATCATTTATCTCCGTTTGTTTTTATTCGTTGTTATCGTCAAGGTATCTGTCTATCGCCGCCTTGAGAAGAGTCACGACTTCATCTGCGGATACGCCCTTTATCTGAGCTCCGGCGGAGTCGAAATGTCCGCCGCCTTTGAGCTGTTCAAGGATCAGCTGAACGTTTATCGTTCCGACGCTTCGGGCGGATACGTGGATCGCGTCGCCTATCTTGATAAGTACGAACGACGCCTTGATGCCGTCGAGCTCGAGGAGCTTGTCCGCGGAGCGGGATGCGGGTATCGTATCGTCGCTGTCGCCGACGCCCTCGCCCACGGATATTGCCGTGACGCCTCTGTAGATCGTCACGTTCGTTCTGAATTTGTTTTCTCTCTCATAGTCGTCAAGTGACGTCTTGAAGAACTCCTGCACCGCCGAAATGTCGGCTCCGCGGTCACGCAGGTACAGCGCCGTGCTGAACGTTCTCGTGCCGGTGTTCTTTCTGAACTGGTTAGTGTCGAGCAGTATTCCTGCGAGCATGATGTCCGCTTCGCTCTTCAGAAGCATCTCGTCCGGGAGCACCAGCTCGAGCATTTCGCAAACGAGCTCGCACGCGGCTGACGCCGACGGTTCGATATATGCGATAAGCGGCTCTTTGACGAACTCTTCCGTCTTTCTGTGGTGGTCGATAATGACGATCTTGTCACAGCTTCCTGCGAGGTGCGGCTCTTCAAACACTCTTTGATTGTTCACGTCCGCGATTATGAGGAGCGTGTCGGGAGTCACGAGGTCCATTGCCTCGTCGCGGCTCACGAGAACGCCTTCGTAATCGGGCTCCGACTTTATTCTGTCAAGGCATTTCGCGATCCCGCCGAACTCGAAATCGGTGACGATGTTCACGGGAACTCCGCAGAACATCGTAAGACGCGCAAGTCCGAGGCAGGCGCCGATGGCGTCGAAGTCCGGGCGTTTGTGCGCCATTATTATGACGTTCGAAGATTCCGATATGTGAAGGATAAGTTCGTTTGCGATGACTCTTGCGCGGACCTTCGCTTTTTTCTGTATCGTCTTGGTTTTGCCGCCGTAGATGCTTTGTGAGCCGTCGCGGTTCTTGACGACGACCTGGTCGCCGCCGCGCTGCAGCGCCATTTCGAGCGACGCCTGGGCGACTTTTTCTTTTTCCGCAAACGTGCCGTCCACGTTTGCGACGCCGATCGACACGGTTATCGGTATGCTTCCCGTACCGACGCGTATCTCTCTTATCTTATCGAGAATGTCGAAACGGTGTTCGACGAACATATCGAACTTCTCCGCCTCGAAGGCGAAAATGTATCTGTCCGCCTGATATTCTTTAAGGATACCGTCAGCGTCCGACGCCCACGCGCGAAGGATCGCTTCCGTCTTCGCGGCGGCGACGCGGTATTCCTCCTGTTCGTTGCGAAGCATTTCGTCGAGATTGTCGACCATGATATATGCGACGATGAGGTCTCTTGATGCGACGAGTTTCTTTGCCGCGTCAAGTTCCGTTACGTCGATGAGCGAGTAAAGACGGTATTTTTTATCGCCTGCGGATATCTCGGAGCGCTTTACGCTGTAATGATTTTCACCGGACACCGCGTGAGACTCGTCCTTGTCACTTTGCGTCAGGATATCCTCGGGGCGCGCGCCTTTAAGCTTTCCCGCCTCGGAGAAGGCGACGGACGCCTCTTTGTTGTACCATATTATCTTTCCGTCCGACGTGTCCGTGATGAACGCGGGCGTCTGGAGCTTCGACATTGAAGAGAGCATGATCTCGCCGAGAAGCGGATGGAGTTCCGATTCCTTTATCTCGAGGTCGATCTTCGGCTTCGATATTATCGCGTATATCAGCATTGCCGCGGCGTATACGAACGCTACGGCGATACCGGTGTAAAGCTCGGGAAGAGACGTGACGGACACGAGAAGAGTATATACAAGTATCGCGCCGAGCGCCGAAAGCGTCGTTACCAGAATCGGCGATATGTCAAAGCCGGGCTTTTTTCCTCGTTCTTTATTATTCAATACTGCACCACCTTTCAAAGGCAGAAAGCGTTAGTTGCTCTGTTTTTTGTTCTTTATGAGATCTTTTACCGTGCCGGTGACGGAATAGAAAGCTATAAAAAATACGGGGACGATAAAACTGACGAAGAAGGAGACTGCGAGCGCGACGATAAGAAGAGTCGCCGGACGCTTTACCTCTCTTCCGTCGGGAAGCGTTACAGTCGGAGGATTCTTTATCCTGTCGACAAGGCGCATCGCGCCGTCGAATAGCGTCGGCACTCCGAGCGCAAGGCACATATTGATCGATGCGATCTCTGCTATCTCAAGAGATGAGAAGAGCGAGAAAATCATAGTGAGCAATACGGATGCGGCGAAGAAAATGACCGCGGTGGGAGGGACAGCGTACTCGCCCTTGTAGCTGTCAGGTCTTTTTGACGCGACTCTGTAAAACAGTTTGACGACGAGGAAGGCGGCGGCTCCCGCGACCTCGAACGATGCGGCGATGATGCCGGGCGAGATCCTTGCAAGGAACGAGAGCACTTCTTCAAGCACGTTCGCCGGGATCACGGGCGTCGCGCCGTACGCTTCTATCTGCGCGTTCAGCGCATCGATCACGTTATTATAAATGAGGGCCGCTTCCTCTTTCGCGCCGCCGATGACGTCCGAGTATTTCGTCTGGAGATATATGATAACGGATATTGCCGTCGCGGCAAGGATAGCGGTGCCGATCACAAGGGAAGTTCTGAAAAATCCGGCGCGCGATCTTTTGCATAGCGCGAAGAGCAGACCGATCACAAACACAGACGACGCGCTGACGGCGCCGGCGGAAACGTCGTTTGTGATAAGCCATACGAGGCCAAACGACACCGCGCACGACGCGACGGCGGTAAAGGGCGACTTCATTTTGTCGATAAGGTACGACGCTGCGGCGCACGAAATCAAAAGAGAAAACGGTATCGGCGCGATCTGCGGCAGTACGCATCCTGCGATCAGGACTGCGGAAAGGACAACGAGCGTCAGGACGTTTCGGCTGTCGGAATTATTAAGATTTGCGCCGTTATGTTCGTTCATCCTGACCCCTCCTCAATTTGGATATACACAGTTATTATACCAAATCATTTTATTTTTGTAAATACAAATATTGATTTTTATATATTATACGCCATCCCCGCATCCGAATTTTTTTGCGTTTATTCTTCAATTTGTTGCATTAACGGGACAACTCGGATATAATAATATAGTGAAATATGTCGAAGGACGTTTGCGGCTGTGCCGCAAAGGAGGAAAAATGTCAAATCTGCAAGACGCGCTGTTTGAAATGTTCAAAGGAAAGCGCGCGATACTGCTGGGCGCGGGAGTCTCAAACGCGCCGCTCGCCGCGTTTTTGTCTTCGTTCGGCGCAAAAATCGAGATAAGAGATAAAAAAGATAAAAGCGAGATGAAGAGCGAGACCGTCGCAGAATTTGAGCGCGTCGGCGCAAAGCTCGTGACGGGAGAGGGCTATCTTGACGGTATGGAGTGCGATTATCTCTTCCGCTCTCCCGGATTCAGACCGGATAACGAGGGGATCGTTTCCGCCGTCGAACGCGGTGCCGCGCTGACTTCCGAAATGGATCTTTTTACCGAGCTGTGTCCCGCTCACCTTATCGGAGTGACAGGAAGCGACGGCAAGAGTACGACGACGACCGTCATATACGAGATCTTGAAAAGAGCGGCAGAGCGCGCCGGGACGACGGCGTATCTCGGAGGGAATATCGGCTTTCCGCTCCTTGATCGCGTCTGTTCCATGGATGAGGGCTCCTTCGTTTCGTGCGAGCTGTCGAGCTTTCAGCTTATGACTGTGAAAAGCCCGGTCGAGGTCGCGGTGATAACGAATATAACCCCCAACCACCTCAACTGGCACGTCGATATGGACGAGTATATCGAGGCGAAGGCAAATATCCTTCGCGGGGCGAAGAGGGCAGTTCTGAACTACGGCTGCGGGATAACGAGCGAACTCGGCAAGAGATGCCCGTGCCCTGTGACGTACTTTTCAAAAGACCCGATCCCGGAGGACGCGATCTGCAAGAAGGATTCTCTCATAACTCTCGTCGCAGACGATATAGTCTTCTTTGAGAAGGCGTCCGGCAAAAGAAGGGTCGTCATGAAAAAGAGCGACATACTCATTCCGGGACTTCACAACTGCGAGAACTATATGGCGGCGATCGGCGCGACGGCGGGATACGCGACGGACGGCGACGCGCGGGAAGTCGCGCGGACGTTCGGCGGCGTGCGCCACCGCTTCGAGCTCGTCAGAGTGCTTGACGGAGTTTACTATTATAACAGCTCTATCGATTCGTCGCCGACCAGAACTATCGCGGCGATATCGAATCTTGTCGATAAGCCGATAAATCTGATCCTCGGCGGCTCCGATAAAAACATTCCCTACGACCCGCTGGCGAAAGTTATAGCAGAGCACAAAAATATGAGAAGCGTCACGGTGACGGGACAGTCCGCGCCGAAGATACTCGCTTCCCTTGAGAGCGCGAACGCCGCGTCATCCGGTGTCGATATCGAATTCGTCGACGGGTTCAGGGCCGCGGTGCTCTCGGCAGCTTCAAAGGCAAAGCCAGGCGACGCGGTTTTACTGTCTCCCGCTTCCGCATCCTTCGATTCTTTCCCGAACTTCGAAGTGCGCGGAGACTTCTTCAAAGAGATAGTGAACGGACTTGATAAATAGCTGCTGAACAGACAATATACAGAAATGGATTATGAAAGGAAGTCATTATGAAAGCAAAACGTTTGACAGTCTTATTGCTAGTTTCAGCGATCCTGCTTTCGCTTCTGATTTACGGCTTTATCAAGTTTCGAAGCATGATTATGGGTTCTCCCGAATGCGTAATAGCTTCTGACTATACTTCGCTTGTTCTGTTCGGCAAAAAGTACGTGCCGATCAAAACGGGTGACGCCGTATGTATCGATAATGAAAAAATAATTGAAGAGGCTAGAGTCGAAGGCGAAACGTTTATCGGCAAACTGCTTTTCGGAGATTGGGTATATTCGGTTTGCGGTTCCGACGATTTTGACATAATTCATCTTTATACGGAATATGATGACGCGGCGGAGTATTACTGCGTAGAAGATAAAGTCAATTATTATTCGGCTCTTTTGCACGGCAGCGAATACAATGAGCTTTCGGCGGAAATAATCAAAGAAAACTGGGATGGATATGAAATTAGCCTTGACGCCGCCCTTTCGGACGCCGCGTTCTCTTTTGAGCTGTCCGATATGAGCGACAGCGTTGACTGCTGTTACAGCCGTGCCGACGGTGATGAATGCGTGGAGATTTATGCGTTATGCCCCGGGAATCCGTTTCGCTGGTACGCGGGAGAATTCTTGCGAAAGAGCGGGGAATATTACTGGCATGATTGCGGCGTCATTCATCCTAAAAACTATAAAGGAACTAACGTTTACGCCATGGATGACAAATATGACAAAGAGCTCGACGCCATATTCGAAAGGATGTTCAAATAATATTGAAGGGGGCTGTAAAAGAACTCAAATTTTTTACATCCCCTTCGATCCCTTCAAAAGCTTTTGGATCGTCCGCAAACAAGTTTGCAAAAATGGAAAAACAGCTCCCGAAAACGCTTGCGTTTTCGGGAGCTCTGTTATCAGGGCTTCCAAAGGGACTTGTCCCTTTGGCGGTGTGGCGGAGCCACAAATACTATCATCTATTCTTTTTCAATAAAATCGGAGAGGTGTTTTGAGAAAAAGTAGTCGTGCACCATTTTGTCGAACTCGTGCCAGAGAGGGAGCGTTTTGCATTTTCCGGCTCTGGGGCATTCGTCGGAGTTTCCGACAAGGCAGGCGACCGTGGCAAGAGTGCCCTCGGTCAGCTCAAGAATCTCTCCGACAGAGTATTCTTCCGGCTTGCGGCAGAGCGTATATCCGCCGCCCTTTCCGCTCGAGCCCTTTATGAGCCCGCCCTTCACGAGATCCTTGACGATTATTTCAAGATATTTTTTCGAGACTTCCTGTCTTTCGGCTATATCCTTTAGCGGAACGCACCCCTCGTCCGTATGCTCCGCAAGGTCGATCATAACTCTGAGCGCGTATCTTCCTTTTGTTGAGATCACAGTTAATCCCCCCTTTTTTACATAGTATACCACAAGGTAAATAGGTAAATCAAGTCCTTTTTGCGGATATTCGTCAAAATTACCTATTGACTTGGTAGGTGAATGGGAGTATAATCGGAAGCGAAAGGGGAGATATTATATGAGAATATATGCCGACAACGGCGCAACAACGAAAATGAGCGACGCGGCGATCAACGCCATGCTGCCTTATTTAAATGAAATATACGGAAACCCGTCAAGTCTTTATACGGCGGGGCAGAGAGCGAAAGAGGCGATAGAGACCGCGCGCGAGGAAATAGCCGGCATCATCGGCGCGTCTGCCTGTGAGATAGAGTTTACCTCCGGCGGGTCGGAAGCGGACAATCAGGCGATCCTTTCCGCCGCCGCTCTCGGAAAGAAAAGCGGGAAGCGTCACATAGTTTCCGATACGATAGAGCATCACGCAGTGCTCCACACTCTTAAAAAACTCGAGTCGGAAGGGTTTGAAGTGACTTATCTTCCGGTGCACGAAAACGGCGTCGTCAGGGTGGACGAGCTCGAAGCGGCGATAAGGAGCGACACGTGCCTTGTCACTGTGATGTACGCGAACAACGAGATCGGAACGATCCAGCCGATCAGAGAGATCGGCGCGGTCTGCCGCGCAAAAGGAGTCATTTTCCATACCGACGCTGTGCAGGCGGTCGGGCATATCCCGGTCAATGTCGAAGAGGACAACATAGATATGATGTCGGCTTCCGCCCATAAATTTCACGGTCCGAAGGGCGTGGGATTCCTTTACGCAAAGCGCGGTGTAAAACTTTCAAATCTGATCGAGGGCGGAGCGCAGGAGAGAGGCCGGCGCGCGGGAACGGAGAACGTCGCCGGGATCGTCGCGATGAGCGCGGCGCTCGGCGAGGCATCATCAAATATGAAAGAGAGCGCCCGCCGTCTGTCGGCGCTTCGCGATAAGCTGATAGGCGAGCTCTCG
>JAFXNX010000075.1 GCA_017529175.1 Clostridia bacterium | reverse complement strand
TGAGCTTTGAGACCGGACGCGCCGCGCTCGATTTTCTCGTTGCGAACTCCGGCTCGAGGCGTAACCTCGAGGTCGATTTCTTCGGCGGTGAGCCGACGATGAACTTCAAGGTCGTAAAACAGCTCGTGGAATACGCGAGAAGCATCGAGAAGAACGCGGGCAAGAATTTCAGATTTACTCTGACGACAAACGGAGTGCTGATCGACGACGATGTGATCGATTTTGCAAACCGCGAATGTTCCAACGTGGTGCTGAGTCTCGACGGAAGACGCGAAGTTCACGACCGTTTCCGCGTCGACATAAACGGACGGGGCAGTTATGACAGAATAGTTCCTAAGTTCAAACGTCTCGTTGAAGCAAGAGGCGGTAAGAACTACTATATGAGAGGCACATTCACGCACTTGAATCCCGATTTTCTCGAGGATATAAAGGCGATGCTCGACCTCGGCTTCACGGAACTCTCGATGGAGCCTGTCGTATGCGCGAAAGGCGACCCTTACGCTCTGACGGAAGAGGATCTGCCGATACTGTTCGATCAGTACGAAAAACTCGCGCATCTTATGATAAAGCGTCGTCGCGAAGGACGTCCTTTCACGTTCTATCACTATATGCTCGACCTTAAGGACGGCCCCTGCATTTACAAGCGAATCTCCGGATGCGGCTCGGGAACGGAGTATATGGCGGTGACGCCTCAGGGCGACCTTTATCCCTGCCACCAGTTCGTCGGAGAGAAAAGATTCCGTCTCGGCGACGTTTGGAACGGAGTTACGAACAGCGCGATTCAGGACGAGTTTGCCGCGTGCAACGTATACGCTCACGAAGAATGTAAGGATTGCTTTGCGCGTCTGTACTGCTCGGGAGGATGCGCCGCTAACGCATACCACGCAACGGGATCGGTCAACGGTATCTACGGCTACGGCTGCGAGCTTTTCAAAAAGAGGATCGAATGCGCGATAATGGCTGAGATATCGAAAGCGGAGGATGCGGAATGATAAAGACTCCCATTGCTGATTTTCTCGACGGATACGAAAAGAGCGGCGCCGCAAGGTTCCATATGCCGGGGCATAAGGGGCGGGGCGCCGTTGAATCGCTCGATATCACGGAGATCGACGGCGCGGGAGATCTCTTTTCACGCCGTGGGATAATCGCGGAAAGCGAGGAGATCGCGTCAAGCCTTTTCGGATGCAGAACGTATTATTCGACCGAGGGGTCAACTCTTGCGATAAAGACGATGACGTCCCTTGCGATGATGAGAGCAAAAGGAAAAGTCCTTGCCGGAAGAAACGCTCACCGTGCGTTCATCGCCGCCTCGGCGCTTAACGGCTTTGACGTCGAGTGGATCGCGCCGGGGGACGACGAGTCTTATATTTCATGTGATATAACGCCGGAGCGTCTTGCGCGCTCGATAGAGAGTCTCGGGGAAGATTTGTCGTTCGTTTACATAACGAGCCCCGATTATCTCGGAAACATCGCCGACGTCGAAGGTCTTGCACGCGTTTGCGAGGATCACGGCACGGTGCTTCTCGTCGACTGCGCCCACGGAGCGTATTTAAAATTTCTCGAAAAATCAGCTCACCCCATAGACCTCGGAGCATATATGTGCGCATCATCCGCGCACAAAACGCTCCCCGTTCTGACCGGAGGCGCGTATCTGCACCTGTCGAAGCGCGCAAACGAGCGCTTCCCCGACGTGAAGGATACGATGTCGTACTTTGCATCAAGCAGTCCGTCATATCTCATAATGCGCTCGCTCGACCTTGCGAACTCATACCTTGAGGCCTTTCCCGAAAAGCTTGCGCGCTTTACCCGCCGTATCGGCGAGATAAAAAGCCGCCTTGATGGGGCGGGATATTCTCTTGAGGGAGACGAGGCGCTTAAGATAACGATAAGCGCAAAGGAATACGGTTATACCGGCGGCGCCATAGCGTCCTTTCTCAAAGAATACGGCGTCGTCCCGGAGTTTTACGATCGCGATTTCGTGACGTTCATGCTCTCCCCTTCCAACACGGATGAGGAGATTGAAGCGCTCAAAAACTCTCTTTTGAAAATAAAGAGAAAAGCTCCCTTGACGGAAGCTTTGCCTTCTTTTTGCAAACCGAGACGGATAATGTCGCCGCGAGAGGTGTTTCTCGAAGAGAGCGAACACGTCAAGGTGCGCGACGCCGTCGGCAGAATTATCGGCGCGACGGTCAGCTGCCCTCCCGCGGTACCGATAGCGGTGTGCGGAGAGCTCATCGACGAAAACGTCGCAAAGCGTCTTGAATACTACGGTATCGAGGAAGTATACGCCGTCAAACGAAAAGTTTCTTTCTGAGCCAGTCCGTGAATCTTACGCTCTTTGACAAAAGCGTTACAGTAAGCCCGAAAACGAACAGCGGCACAGACGCATACCACGCCCAACGCGGAAGAAGCGATCCGTAAAGATAGCGCGACACGGCTATATCGACTGTGAGCGGCAGAAAAGACAACGTCATAAGGACCACTCCCGCCTTCGTTATCTTCCCGGTCTTCGCTCTGCGATGGATCGACACGACTATCATTATCACCGTCCACGAAGCCGCGCATATCGGAAGCGCGACGGGCAGATACCATCGCATACCGTTTTCAAGTAATGCGATAAGCAACAGATAAAGCGCGCATCCCGCAAAGTCCGCGAGACAGAAAACGTAGGGTGTCGCGCTTTTGTTTTGGAACGGAAGCAGAGCGACTACCCACACGAGCGCCTCTGCTCTGAGAACGTACGCCGACCAGGTCATTCCGAGAGAAAAATAAATATCTATTATGCTCGTTACGACGAACGGTATCAGCATCACGAACGATACGAGAGTAACTATAAATCTTTTATTGAATTTGCGTTCCTTGACCTCAAGACGGTCAGGAAACATCGGTTCGCCTTCCGATATCGGTCTTGACGGGTCGACGACGGGCGTCTCGCAAAGCGGACATTTCGTTTCATAGTCCGCAAGCTCAACTCCGCAATGCACACAGTATGACATAACTAATACCTCTCATTCCCCTCGACAAACACGGGAATACCTTCTTTGACAAGATGACGGAAAAAGTACTCTTCAACGTCGGACTCAAGCACGGTCCTTGTGAAGTTGATATACGTCGAGCCCGCGTAGCTGACGACGGAACAGTTGGTCCTCGGAAAAAGCGCTCTGCCGGGCATAAAATCTATCCTTGCGACGCGGCGCTCCATCGACGGCGCAAGCTCTACGACTCCGAGGTTCGATATGGTCGACGCGTAATACCTGTCGCCGAGAAAGATATAGTACATTTTCAGAACCAAATATTTCAAAGGAAGCGGGATCGCTCTGATAAGCGCGCTTCTTTCCGACGCCACGTTGGCGGAAAAACGCCCGCGAAGTTCTTTCTCGTTCAGATACATTCCCATAAAATGCTTGACGCAGACGAGTATCTCGTCAAACGTATACTCTCCGAGACGAGGACTGATCGACGGATTGAGGTAGGAGGAAAAGTTGCGAAGCGTCCTGCTCGGGAACAATCTTCGTAAATCTATAGGGACAGAGACTTTAAGGTCCTGTCTTCTTTTTTTTGCGCTGCGCTCTCTCTGCTGCTTTGCGTATACGCTGTAAAGAAGCAGAGACGAAAGATATACGCCGAGCGTTACGCCGTGACATTTTGCAAGATCGCGAAGTGCGTCCGTCGGCATCCTTGCGCTGACGAACAGCAGCTTGTTGAAAGGAACCGCGGCGCCGCTCATATTATACGACGGGGTCTCCTTGCGGCTCCGTATCTCTTTTGACGCGTACTTCAGAAAGCTGTCCTCGTATTCGTCGCCCGAGGGTTTCTCATCGCAGGCGCGAACGTATTTTGACGGCACGACCACGTCGCCGTACTTCAGGCGAAGATATTCCGCCGTCAGCGACAGAAGGAACGTCATTCCTCCGCTTCCGTCCGTCACCGCGTGGAAAAACTCGCAGGCGATCCTGTTCTTGTAGTACAAGAGCTTGAACATAAAGTGTCCGTTTGCCTTGCCGCCGATCTTCGAGAGCGGATTGTATACGTCCTCTCGAACGGGCGGCGTCGTTTCCATGTGTTCGAGGTAATACCAGAAGAAGCCGCGTTTCAGTCTGCATGAGAAGGACGGAAAGCGGGAAAGCGCGTTTTTGCACGCTTCGCGAAGCGTCTGCGGATCTACTTCTTCGGTAAGCTCCACCGACATACGGAACATAGGAGACCATTTTCTGTTCGCCGCGGGCGGGTATATCTTCGCCGCGTTATCAAGAGTCATCCAGTTATCCATCGCGGTCTCCTTTCTTTGACTTTGATCAAGAGTTACTTGCTTTTTATATCCGCGACCACGTATTCCGAGTGGCACCCGGTCTTGAATTTAAAAGTCCAGTTGCTGATGCCCGAGCTGACGATAAAATCGGTATCGCCCCTTCTCTCATGGCCGTATCTCAGGCAGTTCTCGCCTATCCACTCGCCGACGTGATTTATCGGGATAAACTGCCCTCCGTGCGTGTGACCGCAAAGGACGAGGTCTGCGCCTGAGCGCGCTTCTGAGTCAAAATCGTACGGCTGATGATCGAGCATTATTATATACTTGCTTCTGTCAAGCGACTCTGTGAGCTCTTCGGCGCTCATTCTGCCGCCTCTGTTCTCTTCCGACCTATCGCGTCTGCCGACGATATAATAACTGTCGTCGATCAGCACGGCTTCGTCCTTCAGTATCACGACGCCGTTTTGCAAAAGGCGCTCTTCAAACTCAACGTTTCCCCAGCCCTTGCTCTCTTCTCTGTAATAACCTCTGTCGTGATTTCCGTAAACGAAATAGACTCCGCTCTTCGTCGAAAGTTTTCCGAGCGCGTCGCAAGCGCCCGTCATATCGTCCCGCGACGTATCGTCGTCGACGAAGTCTCCGGTTATGACGACGGCGTCGGGAGAAAGTGTATTGATCTCTTCAATATACTCGCAAAAACGGTCGGCGTGGAACGTCGAGCCGACGTGCGCGTCCGTTATCTGAACTATCCTCACGTCGTATTTGATCTTTGAGCTTTCAAACTCATATTTTTCAACTGTTACGTGGTGGGCGAGAAAATACCCGAGCGCAAGATATAAGGCGCAAAATGCCATGGCAAACGCTCCGGCAAGATACTTCTTGCGCTCATGCTTCGTAGCTTTGTGAAATACGAACGACACGCCGTCGCAGATGAGCCATATAACAACAAGGTGAACGAAGCATACGAGAGCGTTCATCAGATTCATCAACGCATATAGCGCGGCAAACAACAGCGAGAACGCGGCAAGACATATCAGGCGTCTTTGCCACCTTTTGCCGCAAAGCTTTTTGACCGCGCCAAACCCCGCCGCTCTGAAGGAAACGTAGACGATACCTCCGAAGAAAGCGGCAAGCAGCGCTCCGATAATGAAATACCACATATTTACCTTTCCCGGGCGGGTATCATTCGCCCGATCCGATCATGATCTTTATGATGATCGCAACGTCTTTCATATCGATATATCCGTCACGCTGAGCGTCGGCGGCGTCAAATATGACGTCGTCGTCTTCCGCGATCAGCGCTATGAGCTTTCTGCACAAAAGCACGTCCTTCATATCGACCTCGCCGTCGCCTGTGGCGTCACCTCTGACGATCACTCTTTTAACAGTCACTTCAAACGAGTCCGAAAACGCGCCGATGCTTATCACTACCGTACACGTCCCGGGAAGTGTGCTGTCGAAGCCGGTGACGACGCAGTCCTCCGCAAGTCTTGATACGCTTTTGAGCACGATCGCGCCGTTTTCTCTGCAATAGTATTCGTAAACCGCATTAAATACCGCTCCGGCAAGATCAAGTTCATCGCCCGTTACGTATTCCGTGCGTTCCGGCAAAGATACGATCTTTACTCCCGCAAGAGTCTCATTCGCATCAAAAACCGTGATGGTAAACGTACCGTAAAAAGTTCCTCCGAGAGGATCGGTATAAGTGTACTCGACGTTTTGCGTCCCGGGGCGCGACATATCGTATCCGGAAAAGGTAAAGCCCGAGACGTTTTTATTCGTACCGTCGCTGTATTGCGCGGTTAAGGCAAAACCTTCCGAGTCAAACTTTTCTCCGGCAATATAGCTCGTCACAGACGGGAGCGCCTTCAGCGTTACTCCGGTACATTCCAGTTTTTCTATAACGACCGCCTGCTTCCCGAGAAGTGTGTACGCCGCCTCGACTGAGGACCTTGAATAAGCAAAATATTTATTGTCCCCGACTCTCTTCATCGGATCATTGAAATAATAGTATTCGTTGTCATAACCGACGAGCAGAAGAGAGTGG
This sequence comes from Clostridia bacterium, assembly GCA_017529175.1. The sequence goes on along the minus strand of JAFXNX010000075.1, from coordinate 1,572 downwards.
AGCTGATTTATGTAAGTAATACTTTTTCCCCCGGGAGTCGACCAGTAAGAATAAGTAATATTCCGGGTCATACCGACAGTCGCCCATATTATGACGGGAACGTTATTGTCGATATACGCGGAGCAAAGAGAGGAAAGAGTGCTTCCCGTCGCGTTCGTAACGTGATACTTTACGCTCCCCGCCGCCGATCTGACGGAATCCGTTATGACGGAGGCGTAGCATCCCCATCCGAGTCCGCCGGTAAGGTGAGGGTCTCCGACGTAAACGAGCGAAGGGTCGGATCCCACGCCGTTTGACGGCGCGTTACCCTTCGGAAGATATCTTGATACGAACGTCTCCGTATCTATATTGACGCCGGCATACCGGAGCGCCATGACAGCGCTCACGCTCTCGCACCCGCTCGGAAGCCCCACCGCCGTCTGATTTATGTAAGGCGCGTCGATCAGCATTGCTCCGGCGGAAGCGGTGCGCGATCTGCGCTCATACATCATCACCTGAAGCGCTGTGATATTTCCTCTGCTCGCCCATCCCGAATCGGTCGCCGCCGTATCGAGATTTCCCGACAAGGAAAACTCGCTCTTTATCGTTTGCATAACGTCCGGGGATCCGTTGCTGACCCAGTCGAGCCATTCGCCCGCCACCCGCGTGCGGTACATTACGACGTAATCGGTATAATCATAACTCTTCGTTATATTGTTGTATACCTTTATTTGTATGTTTGTCACCGCTTGTCCGGAGGCGCCGGGATATGCCGAATTGTTTGTGCTGACGTACCAGTTGCTCCAGCCTGTGGAGCGGAACTTGACTCTGTATTCAAAATAAAAATAAGCGCTGTTTGTCTGAAACTGAACCCCCTCCATATGGTCCACATTATTTGAGTACGGAAGATTCGTCCAGACGCCGCCTGTAATAAAGCGCGTCAGCTTCAAGCCGGAAGAAGAAATAAATACCGAATTCGATGAAGGCTCGGCGTAAAAGATCTCATCCGCGCCGTCCGAGACGGTCTCGAAGACGCCCTCGCCGCCGTCCGTTGCGAATACGACCGTGCAGAACGACGACGCAAGCAATATAATAAACAATATCAAAAACGCCGCTTTAACTGTACGCTTCATTTGAACCCCTTCCGTATTAAATGTGATTTTCGCGCGTTACCTTGAAAGACCGCGAGCCGATATGGTATGGTTTGAATACCTTTTGTCTCCGGTCACTTCCCGTATCACTTTAACGTACTCCGGAAGCTCGACCGCGTCGTCCTCGTGAAGCAGTTCCGCTTCGATCAGCGCGCAATCGTCGCAGAACGGGAAAACGTCAAGTTCAAGGTACTGACCTTTATATACGATACAATATCTGTATTTTTCTATCGTCTTACGTGAGGGATCGGCGTATTTCATAAGCTCCAGATACTCTTCTTCCGAGATCCGGCTCTCCTCTTCCACTCTTTTGATCCCGCCCGCGTCTCGCTTGACGGTATGAAAATAAACGTAAGAGCCGTCGCTGCCGCGGCGTCTTATACGCTCGCATCCCGCGCCGTCTTTTATTATATAAGTCTGCGTTATTTCAACTTTTTTACAT
>JAFXNX010000074.1 GCA_017529175.1 Clostridia bacterium | reverse complement strand
CGTGATCGCTTCCGATATCGCAACAGCGCAAAGGACCGCGGCGCGTTTCGCTTCGGCGAGAGTATTTGCGCAAGAGCCGACCTCGAGCAGTAATGAGCCGGGAGAGAGCGCCTGGTTGAACGCCGCCGATCGCAGATTGATCCTTCTCGGAAGCGTCGGTTCAAGCTCAGCCATCTCTTTTTGGATCGAGAGCGCAAGGGACAGGTTTGTCTGCCAGTTTTTGTGGTCTGCGCCGCCTTCGTCCGTTCCGACGACGCACATTACCTGCGCCGTTCTTTCTCCCTCAAACTCGGCGTACGTCGCAACGTTTGTCATATCCGCTCTGATGACCGAGTCGCGGTGTACGTCGAAAACGTACTTTATCGACGGGTACTCGTTGAGGTATTTTTTGATCGCGGCGTAGCTTCTCGAGTACGAGTCGCGGTAGGATTCTTTGTCAAACATTTCCTCGCAGTGTATTACTCCGATCCCTTGCGACTCTAATACTTTTGCCATAACGGAGCCGACCGAGACGACGTTTTTTGCAACGTCTTCCGTTCTGAAAGAGGTGTTTTCCGTGTATGCGGACGTACCCTCTTCAACGTATGATTCCGTGCCGTGAGTGTGCACAATAAGCACCGCCGGCGCGTCGTCCCCGTATTCCTTATGTATTTCTTCGACGGAGGCGATCCCCGTTCCCGACGAGAGAAGTTTGTCCGCGGACGGTTCGTAGGAGGTTTCGTTGATGAGCTCCGTCAGAATATCCGTATTGGCGAGCGATTCGTATACTATCGGATACTCGTCAGCGCTCTCGGGTGACGCTGTGCTCTGCGTCTCTTGCGGCTCGCTGTCGGCGCTCTCATCTTGTGCTTCGTCGCCCTCGGGGGCGTCTGACGTTTCAGGAACGCCTGAGTCTTCCTCAAACGGCGCTTCTTTCGCGCTCACTTTTGCGTTCTCACCGTACACTTCTTTTATCAAATAACTCTTTACATTTTCTTTTGTCAGCCCGCGGGCGCTTTGCACGGCGTTTGAGGCGATACACAGAAGCGCCGTGCCGCAGAAGATCATGCTTATTATTACTGACAGGACTTTCATCAGCGTATCTTTGACATTTGACCTCTCTCCGGCGCTTTCCTGCTTGTCCCGGCGCTGATTGAAAGGAGGGTTTTCCGAAAAGACTTTTTCGATGTCTACGGGAAGCGCCGAGCCGCCCGGTCCTGCGTCTGCGCTTTCTTCTTTGGCGCAATCTTTTTCGTATTTCTCATCCGGTGCGCGGTTTTGCGCGTTTTCGTGTTCATTCATGATAGACCTCCATCGCTTTTTGTATCTGCTAAATTATATTGCGGTGAAGGCGCCGATATTACAGCTCCGCCGTCCCAAAGGCTTCGTTCAGGGCTTTTGAGATAACGTCGGACAGCCGTTCTATTATCATATCGCTGTCGTTGAGCGATACGAAAAAGCTCTTGCCGTTTTCGAGTATCGCCTCGAGCTCCGCCGAGATCTCTTCGATCCCCGCTCGCTGCAGCGCGTCGCAGATCAGCGTTGACGAATCCACGACAGTGGGAACTCCTATAGATACTACCGCGCATCCGACGCTTTCGCGGTCGACGGCGGGACGGCGGTTGCCGATCCCCTTTCCCGGAGAAATGCCGGTGTCGGAGAGCTGGACGGTCGACGCAAGCCGATCGACGCACCTTGCGGACATGGCGTCTATCACTATCAGTACGTCGGGCGAGACTATGCTCACGACTCCTTTTATCATATCTGACGATTCGATACCGGTCTCCGACAGTACCCCGGGCTTTATGACGCTGACGTCTGAACACCCGAGTTCTTTGAAAACGTCGTATTCAGCCATAACGTGACGCGTGGCGTTGATCTTGTCCGCGCATCTTGCACCGAGCGCGTCGGGCGTGAT
>JAFXNX010000073.1 GCA_017529175.1 Clostridia bacterium | reverse complement strand
ATTTTTGTTCTTTCAGTATTTTATTCTGTTCCTCAAGATGTCTGTTCTGCTCCGCGAGTTTGTCTATGATCCCTCCGGTTCCGATATCCGTTTTGTAATTCGTGGCGTTTATCTGCGCTCGTGTAATATCGGGAGAACCGAAAACCGTTGCGATCGCGAGAGCTCCGGTTACGATGCCCGCATTCTTAAGGGACGTTGATATGTCCCCTTTTGTGCTCTTGAAAAAGTATGCAAATACGATAAGAAATACGATCACGGCGATCAGCAGAAATACCGGTATTCTCTTTTTCATCAGTCCTCACCCCTCTCGTCTGTTTCTTTCTCGGTCACGATAATGAAACTGTCCGTGACTTTTATTTCATATCTGTGCCGTTTCTTCGTGTACTTTTCCTCGAAATCGTTTTCCTCGTGAAGGGCCAGGCTCATCAGTTTGTCGGCAAATGAAGCTTTTTCAAATTCTTTTTGCTCATCTGCTTCGAGCAGATATATCAGAATTTGTTCGCTCGTGTTCTCCTTTTTCATTTTCGGGCTCTCGTAAATCAGTGTCATAATTCATTCCTCCTTTGTGTTTGTGTCCAAATTATACAATACCGCATGTCCCTAAAACGGTACACAAAAAAGAGCCTTACGATAAGGCTCTTTTCCATAGTCGGTCCTCGTTTGTTTGCTCTATTCAATAGCACTGGAGTATAAGCCAGACTTTACTGAAATCTCTGTCAGCCAGATCCTGTTTTCTTATCCAGAAATAGATATTGCCGTCGTCCCCGAAACTAAGCTTATCGTCGATCCCGCTCATTTGGAAAAGCAGTATCCAATCCGCTGATTTTTCCTCAATATCATCTATTTCTTCTTTGCTGATCCCGGCAGAATCACCGGGTTCACCGCATCCGTAACCTCTCGTAACGGTTTCGCATTCTTCCTCCATGGAATCCTGAATAATAAACGGATTTCCCAACAATTTTGAGTTTCCCCATGAATACAGCTCATTATCGTCAAGAAAAGATTCGAGATCATCTGAATCGTAATCAAACTCACAGAGTTCTTCGCATAAGCATTCTTCGAACTCATCTGCATCTTCGTATGGAACGCTGATCTTCAATTCGAACTTGAGTTCATACTCAGGCAGTCTGTAATCGTCGTTGAGTTCTTCGGGAAAGTCGAAAACAGTCAAAGCAGAAACGTCCGGGAAATAAAACACTCTTGCCGAACCTTTATCATCGGGCTCATAGCCCCATTTCTCCGTCTCCAGTTCGTAAAAGAAACTGAGCATGCCACTCTCGGGCAAAAGACCGTCTTTATCCAAAGGCGCCGTATCCTTCAAATTGATCTGCGCCAGAAATGCAAGCGGTCTCTCGACGGGTTCATCGTCATCGTAAGCTTTTCCGGTATAAGTCGGCCAGACAAAGCCGTCGGGAAGCGCCGGTCTGCCGCCGATCCTGCTGGCGTCAGCTGACAAAGGGTTCTTGCTCCTTTCGGGGGTGATCCGTATCTCGTTTCCAAATAATGATTTCAGTATTTCGAGCAGTTTTTTCTTGTCGTTTTTGTTCATTACCATATTCCTTTCTTTTATCACATTTCCCAACTGATGCAATTAAGGCATCCGCCCTCTTTTGCGATATCCTCGCACCTGACGGGGACTATCTTTTTTGCAAAAATGCTCTTTGCGGCGGATATCGCCTCGTCGTCCATCTCGCACCCGAAGATAGGAAGGAAGATCGTTTCGTCCGTTTCGAGGAAGTTGAGATACGTTCCGACGGCGCTTATGCCTCTGAAACTGAAATACGGGAAGTCGATCACGTCGATGCCGTGTTTTTTTAGCAGCTTTTTGATCTTTTGCTCGTGCCCGTTTTTGTACGGTGTCCGGTTCCCGATCACCGTAGTCTCGTCGACGAATCTCACCATACCGTCCGCATGGCCAGTCATATCGCTTTTCAGCGACGGAATAATTATCACCTTCGCGGCGAGAAGTCGTTCAAGCTCAGTGAGAAGCTCTTCCTTCTCCCTCTCGGGATTCTCCGAAAAGACGCGGTCGCTGATGATCGCCGTCCTCTTCGACGGAGACATGACCACGTTCCCGCCGTCAAGATTTATGTCGGAATATTCAACTTCGATCCCGAGCTTCTCCCTTACGTTTTCCTCCATGTCGCGCTTATAATCTGTGCGAAGATCCGGCGAACTTTTGAGATACGACGGCTCATATCTGAACGAAACGTACCGCCCGTCTTTCGTCTTCACCGGCATAAAATCGCGAAGCCAAATGTCTTTTGTCCCGGAAATGAAAACTTCAAAATACCCGCCTGCTCTTATTCCTTTTATTATCGGAGGATAATTATATCTACGTTTATCGTAATCATCAATTAAAAGGATGGAGGAAAAATAGACTTTTTCTCTAATCTTAAACCAGTAGTTTCTTATTGCGAAAGCAATATGCTTGCTCGCTTCGACTGTTTCCTTTTAAAACGGATATGTAAGCGCTTTTGCTTTGAATCTGAGCTTCTCCGCATTCGGCACTCTGACTCTCGGCAATAAATCAAGATCACCTTCTTTCACTTTAACGTTGTGATCCTCGATCCAAAGAGTTTTGCTATCAATAACGCTCTCCCCGGATACGTCGGTATCATTTAAAAGTGTTTTTCGTACATTCCACGGACCCAAGATGCAGTCTACGCCTCTGATAAGAACGTTGTCGTGCGTATCGGCAGAGCCGCAGCTGATAAGCAGCATCCCACCGTACACGCACCATTTTCCGGAGCTTCTGAACTTCTCGTGCTGATAGCTAATATCTTTCCCGTTCGGTCCTGTCTTTCCGTCATCGAAATACGCTTCCACATCAGTGATACAATACTTTTTACCGTCCTTCGTGCAAATGAATTTGCCTAAAAGATATTTTGCCGCATCAATGGCGTTCATACCCAATAAATCGGTTTTTATCATGATCAACTCTCCTGATCTATTCAATCCCATACTTTAAGTATCACCACCGGGCCTTCGTCCTCGGTCTTTTTGCCGTCCGCCTCGATGCTGTATTTTTCGTACGGCTCGACGCGGATCGTCTCTACCGCCTCTCTGCCGGAGAGCTCGTCGACGAGATCGGAGGTCGCGGCTTCGGAGACCGTCAGCGGCTCTCCGTCGTACTCCTTATACGCAGCAGCGGCAGCGGTGACGTTGCTCTTTATTATTTCTCTAAGCGAGGCGGGGGACTTTACTTCGACGTGCGGAATGTACTGCATCGCCCAGTGCTCCATCGCCATCGGGCTCGCGATCAGGGAAACTTTGACCTTTGTTTCATCTTCGGGACACTTTTCAATCATGATATCTTTTCCGAACCAGTCGATTATCTGATCGACGACGTAATCAGCGGCGACGAGATCGATCCTCTCCGGCTTGTCGGTATACATATACGGAAGCGCGGTCGAAAGTTCTTTATAGTTGATCCCGCGCTCGTATCCCTTTACCTGAGTGATCGGCGTCGCTTTATCTTCCGTCATCGACATATTAGTTATGCGGTCGAGGCGGTAGAAGCCCATGTTGTGCCATTTCTCGCTCTTGCACATCAGATAGTATCTCTGATTGTGTAGGACGAGCTGATAAGGCGAGACCGTATGCGTGTGGGTCTTGTGGAGTTTCTTGTCTACGCCGTACTTGTTGTAATCGAATTTGATCTGACGTCTTCTCTCTATCGCCTCGTCTACAATCTCGATATTGTAAAAGAGCGCCTGATTCTCCGACTTGTCCCACTCTCCGAGGGAATGGATATGCTTGACGTGGGAACGGAAATACTGATTTGAGAGCGCGCAGAGCTTGTCTATGATCTCCTTTGAATACCTCGCAGAGATATATTTGCTCGAAAGAACGCCGTCGATCAGGAGGCGGAGCTCCGAATCGGTGAATTCTCTCGTCGTCTCGTCGAGATAGAATCCCTCCCTTTTGGTGGTTCCTATCTCGTATCCCGCGTCCTTCAGGAGCGTTAAGTTACGGCTAACGGCTTTTCGCTCTATCGTGATGCCGTAATCGTCTTCAAGATACTTCGCAATTTCCTTCTGCGTGAGCGGATGCTCTGAGTCGCTGTACTTCTTTAAGATCTGCAAGATCCTCAGCAGCGCGAGTTTTTTTGGTTCAAGACTGTCCATGTTTTCCCTCCGAATATGATTATTACATGCCTATTGTACCATATTCGGGACATAAATGCAATACGCAGACGCTATCTTTTTTGCGGGCCCACCACTATCAGTGTCTATCGCAGTATCATACTCACTCGTATTTTGCGATCTCTTCCGCAATACCCTTCGTATAATCATAATCGGGATAATTAGTCGGGAAGATATGCTTTATTTCCGGCTTCGGCAAATCGCCGTCGTGCTTTATCACGTATTCTATCGCGTAAGCGTATTCGCTGACAAACATCTGCTCATCGTCGCACGCCATCATTGTGCAGACAAGATCCGCAATCTGCCATACGAGCTTGTGGATGTGTTCTGCCTGCTCTTTCGTCACACCGCGGTCGCTGATCCTGTCATAAATCTCTTCCGGTGTTTCCGCCCAGCCTTCGAAAATCTGATCGTAATACGTCTTAATCGCAGGCTTGTGAACGCTTCCGTCTTTTCTCAAATACACCGGACACGAAATTCGTTCAAAGTATGATGCGGCGACAATCATATAATTCTTTTGCTCATTGCTTCCCGCCTCGCATGAGAGACAGTTAAGCAGAGCTTTCATAGCATTGAAGCCTTTATCAAAAATCTCCCATTCTACAACGTACATTTCCGTCGGGATCTGTTTAGGGTGAAGGTTTTTTCCGAGTCTCATCCCAGCTCTCCTTTTAATGCTCATTCATCGTATTTATACATAGAATTTCTCCATAGCAGCGCATTGTATCAATACCTTTGAAACACATTCCGCTCGCCACAAATGAAAGCCGTATATTCTGCCTCCGACCTGAGCGCCCGGCCATTCATTATTGAAAATTCCGACAGACGGAGCGAGTAATTCGGAAAACGTTGTTTTCATGTGACCGTTATCGACATTTATGATATATGTATACGCTTTCAGGAGTTCATCAAAGCATATATCTGTGTCCTTCGGAATGCTTTTCGAGAAATAGTTTAGTTTAAATATACTATCTCTTTTTTGAATTGAGCCGGGTAACTCGTTCAAGAGTTCATATTTTTTATCAATAATGTGCTGCAATACTGACGATAGAAACCTTTTGTCGTACAGCTTTTTTATGTTGCCGGAATTCCTGTACTTTTCCCTGAGTTCCACCACTTTATCGAGTGTCGGTAAAACGCCGATGCTGAAACAATAGTATACATTGAAGTCACAGTCCATGTCACAGTATTTTTCGTTCAACCGGGACATGATCTCCGCAGTGGAAACAGGACTTTTTTCAGGCAAATAGAAATGAAGCGAAAAAGGAACGCTGCTGTTTTTCAGATGATTCAAACCCGCATCGGTACCGTGGCCGCCGTGTATCAGGATTTTGCCGCAATACGGGCATTTGCGTTTCGGCAAATCGATACCGTCCCGTACAGTCACATTCCAATAACCGTTAGTAAAATGCTCCTTACAATGCCTGCATAAATAATATGGTTCAAAAGGATCAACGGGGGAGATACCGGCAAGATATGCCGCAAGGGTTCCGGGGAGATCTCCGGAGACGTAGAAAGGTACTTTCTTTTTTGACAAATAATCGCACACATCACGCGCGATCATGAACCTGTATATGTTTTCCGATTCAGCCAGAGTATCGATCTCGCGTTCCAGCATTTGCAAACCTTGCCGCTCAAAATAGTCGATTTTGTCGTAGCGTTTGTTGACGATACCCGTAAGTTCCAGTAATAATTCCGCTTTGTCTTTGGCGGTAAAAGGTTCTTTCGGTACAGTGTAATAAAAACGGAATTCTTTTTTATTCAGATCAAAGAACATAGTATTTCCTTTCATTTATACATAGAATTCTTCCATCGTATCAAGACAAATACACCCGAGGCGGCCGTCGTGGGCGGCGCCGCAGTCGATCGCGATATGACCGTTGCCGTGCCATATCTTACCTGCGCTCTCCTGATCGATAAGCCCCGTCGGAGTGTGTCCCGTTATGAACGTTACGTCGGGATCATAGCAGATCTCGTAATCCGGCTCGCCCCAGACGAATTCCATCAGGGATACGTCGTGTATTCCTCTTTCCGGATCGTACTCGGGAAGCGTGTGCGAGAGATGAAATCTTCTGTCGCCGATAGTTATCTCTTCGTACGTGTAAAGCAGCTTCATATATTTGATAAACCATTTCTGTTCCTCTCGGAAGAGCTTGCAAAAATCGAGTGCAGTCATCTCTCCCCCGTTTGCCATCCAGAGAGAGAACGCATTCGTCTCACAAATTCCCTCGAACGAGCCGCCCAGTTTGTAGATAGCTTTCAGTATCGGCAGCGCCATCTTCTCATGATTTCCAAGGAAGACACACACGTTCGGTCTCGCCATCATATCGCGGAAAGCCTTTACACCGTCGTCTCCGCGGTCGATCACGTCTCCGAGAACATAGAGCATGTCCTTCTCCTTAAAATCGATCATCTCAAGCATTTTTCTATACTTGTCATACATTCCGTGAATATCGGACATTACGTAGATCATTCTTTTTTCTCCTTCCACTCTTTGTGAACTGATTATACTGCAAAGCATGTACCATATACGGTACTCAAAACGGAGTATATTGAAATCAAATAATAAATATGGTAAAATAATATCGAAACGGAGGAACGACTTATGTACTTTTCAAAATCAAAATACTGCGGACTGTGGCAGTGCCCGAAGATTGCTTGGCTCGATAAGTATAAGCCCGAAGAACGCGAAGAAGATGACAGCGCGGAGAACAGAATGGAGACCGGTAACGAGGTTGGCGATCTCGCGATGGGGCTCTTTGGAGATTTTGTCGAAGTGACAACAAAAAAAGACGACGGAAGTCTCAACAAACAGAGAATGATCGAACGCACGGCTGAGGAGATGGAAAAAGGGACTTCCGTGATCTGCGAAGCTGCGTTCTCGTTCAACGGACTTTACTGCGCCGCTGATATTCTGAAGCGCGACGGCAACGGTTGGGCGATCTATGAGGTCAAAAGCTCTACCGATCCGGAAAAAACGGTATATCATGCGGACGTAGCTTATCAGAAATACGTGCTTGAGCATTGCGGCGTATGCGTAACGAAGACATACCTCGTCACGCTCAACAATCAGTATGTTTTTGACGGAACGCTTGACATTGAAGGGCTGTTTAATATAACCGACGTGTCGGATCTCGTTGAAGATCAGAAATCGTTTGTTGGCCCTAATCTGGAAGCGGCGGAGCCGATGCTGATGTGCGCGGATGAGCCCGATATCGATTTGTCCGAGAGTTGTTTCGTGCCGTACCCCTGCGCCTTTTGGAAATATTGCACGCGCGCTCTTCCCGCCAAATCCGTGTTCGATCTTTACTGGTTCGGTCCGGGTAAGAGCCTCCCGCTGTACCATGAAGGGGTGATCTCTTATGAAGATCTTGAAAAATCGGGCATAGATCTCAGCGATACGAACAAACGCATAATAGATTTCGCTCTTCACGACAGAGGGATCTACGTCGATAAAGAGAATCTTGCAAAATACCTGAAGTCCTATACATATCCGCTTTACTTCCTCGACTTTGAATCGATGCAGCTCGCCGTTCCGAAATACATAGGCACAAGGCCATATATGCAAATCTGCTTCCAGTACTCTCTCCACTATATCGAAGAGGAAGGCGGAGAGCTGAAGCACAAAGAATTTCTTGCGGAGCCGGAAGACGATCCGCGCCGCGCTCTCGCCGAGGGCCTTTGCCGCGATATTCCGAGAGACGTAGACGTCGTCGTCTTCAACAAAGGCTTTGAGCGCACGAGGATCAGGGAAATGGCTGAAGCTTTTCCCGACCTTGCCGATCATCTTCTCAATATCCGCGACAACATAGTCGACCTTCTCGTTCCGTTCAAATCGGGCTGGTACTACAAGCGGGAGATCGGAAATTCTTATTCGATCAAATCCGTGCTCCCCGCACTCTGTCCTGACGATCCGGCGCTCGACTATCATGCGCTCGATCAGGTGCATCACGGCGGCGAAGCAATGACGATCTTTCCCGCGATGGTGAATATGTCTCCGGAGGAACGGGCACGAACAAGACACAATCTTCTCAAATACTGCGAGCTCGACACCCTCGCCATGGTCAAAGTGTGGGAGAAACTGAAAGAAGCTGTTAAGGGGGATTGATATGGCAGTCTATGATATTGATGATTGTATTTTCAAATTTGTTTACGTTGCCGCTATGCGCGATGCGGTAAATCAGGGAGCTTACACAGGGGACAGGGAATGGCTTTGGAGCGAATATGACAAAAAAGGCAATCTGATCAATTGTAACTCCAAATTGATAAATAGTCTCAAAGATTATCTGAAAACGCACATTAATGCAATCATTGGTGGTTCTTTTGAGAATCAAGAAGAATATGATTTGGTCTTTTGCCATATTGCATTTTTGATCTGTAAAGCGATAAACGACTGCAAAACAAACAATCACAAGGACAGCGGACCTTTCGAATTTGGAAACGCACAGAAATTGATTAACATGACGGTCAAATACTTCTACATAGCTGCATATGGAAACAACCGCGAACTGAGAGAACGCTTCAAATACTGCCACTGCCCCGTTGATGAGAAAATGATCAGTAGAGTTTGGACTGAAAAATCGAAATCAGATAAAAAACGGAATAACGCAAAATTCATCAATTATGAAGGCGGAAAAGAGTTCTCGCGGGAGGATTTTCTGATAGGCTGGAGCAATTTGAAGGAAGATGAAAATATCGATGTTGAGAATTATACATTAAAGGAGGACGGGTGGTATCATTCGTTTCAAGAGTTGGTAAGAGAGATCATTCGCGATCGTACGAACACGAAAGGGGATCCGATAATCCCCATAGAATACGACTATATATTTTGGAAACAGTAAGTAATAATCGAGCGACGCGCAGTCGCTCGATTTGCTTATTATATGTAGTAATTTGGTAATATAAAACTACCAGTTTATTTCATCAATAATAACAAAATCCGCGTCCACGCGAACAGATTCGGGATGATCCTTTCTGAATTGTTCGTTTTCCTGATAATACGCAGCGCGCTCAACAGCTTCGACCAGATCGTGTAATTTAACTATCGATTGCATCGCGCATCCGTTCAATTTTGCAGATTTGATTGTTTCAAGTTCATCCTCGGTTATCGGTACGGCAACACTTGAAAAAACAGTATCATACGCTTCTTTGCGAAAATCCGGAAAACGAAAATTGTATATTCTCTCTTTTATATTGAATACGGTATTATACTCATAACCGTCAAATAAATAATTCATTCTATTCTCCTATCATTTTAACACGAAAATCATCTTCCCGTTCACCGGGATCGGAAAACTCTTTGCTTCGATCACTTCTCGCGGCGCGTTCAGTACAATTAGCGGTTGCGGAACGTAAACGGGATCCCTGATCGAACAGAACCTATCCCAGAAAAGCGCCGTACGGAGAAAGAACAGAAAGGCGCGGTGAGAGCTGTCAGATGACAGCTCTTTTCTTATCTGATATTCGCGTTCAGTTTCCCTCATGATCCGTCTGAACGTGTGAGTCGCGCCGGCGCCGCCCGTTATATGAAGAAACCACCTTGTCGTCATATATGACGTGTGATCTTTGTATACTTCAAATCTGTCGGGCGGCTCCGAGACGTTCAAAAAGTCAAAGACGCGGCAGACGTCGTATTCCTCACAGATCCCGTGTTCTTTTGAGATGCTCATTTCCCGTCAGATCTGTGCCGGTACTGTCCCACATGATTTTCTGATCTCTGCGATATCGCTCGCCGTCAGAACGCCACATTTCGCAAGCGCTTCCGATATACCGTCGAACAAAGCGCGGTTTTTCGATATGATCTCCTTAGTCTTACGATAATAGCGTTCCACTTCTGCTGCAACTGCTCTTTCCTGTTCGGCCATAAGTTCTCCCGAATTGCTCATTCTGAAAGTTTCGTTCGAATGCAGATGAAAACCGGAAAGGCAGTTTTCCGTTACAAGACCCCAAACCGTCTCAAACGCCATTTTGAAATCATTTCCGCTTCCGTTGTCGGCTATCCCGCACTTCTGCTCGAGCGCCGCGACTCCTCCGAGCGCGCGGCAGATATGCCCTTCGGCTTTCTCAAGAGAGTTTCCCGCGCCGTCGTCGTAATAGCCGGTAAATCCTCCGGTCGTAAACTTTCTGTTGTATGCGGATATCAGCGTCACAGAGCCCGGCTCGAGCGCCTCGGAGACAGTCGCATGCCCCGCCTCATGATATATCACGCGGGTCATCTGATCGTTCGGATCTTCGAGATCGACTTCCGGAGCGCCGCCGTTCAGGACTTCGTTCGGAACGTCATAGATGGTATGAAGACAGGCCCTCATGAAATGTTCCTTCGTTATAACGTCCGAGCGTTCAAATCCTGCGTAAATACCGGCCTCGTTTATGACGGACTCGAGTTCGGCGGACGAGTGTCCGCTCATGATCCGCCCGATGCTCTCCGGATCGATATCTTTACAGAACTTTTTCTGCTTGATATAATGATCGACGATCTCTATTGCATCCTGTCCGCGCGGTTTTTTGATCTCAATCACGTTGTCAAATCTTCCGGCACGGTAAAGTGACCTCGGAAGCACCCTGATATTGTTCACCGTGGAGAGGACGAAAACTTCTTCCCCTTTGACTTCATCAATGCACGACTGCACTGTAACGTACTCCTCGGCGTCCGGATGTCTGTCGTCGCCGTTTGCGAATTTGTCCATGTCGTCAAGAAGGATGATCGACGGCGCCGCCTCTTTCGCTTCCTTGAACTTCTTTTTTATCTCCTTGACGAAATCCCCGTTTGGTTTGTCCTTGCGGCAGACGACGACACGTCTTCCGCTCTCCTTGATGACGGCGTTTGCCATAAGCGTCTTGCCGACTCCGGGCACACCGTAGAGAAGAAGCCCGCGCGGCGCTGTGACTCCGAGCTTTTTATACTCCTCGCCGTTCTTCAGCACGTCCGCGATTTGCATAAGCTCCTTTTTGATCGAATCGTAACCGATTACTTTGTCAAATTCATTCATTTGTTTTACCTCGTTTCGTTTTTGTTTTCGACCTTATTATACATCGCCTTATGCACCAAATACGGTACGTTAACGAAGCGCTGGTAAAATGCCGCGTTCATCGCGGCATTTTGCGTTACTTTCTCTGCCCGGTCGCCTTTTCCAAAGCTTCGAATGCAGCAGAGACGGCCTCCTCTCTCGTGTTGAATATTTCCGGAGCGAATGCGTTGTCGAAGGAATACTTCCACTTTCCGCTCTCGCGGTTTTTATAGAGCACGATAAGATGTTCCTTTATTTTCAGATATTCATTATTGTTCCTTGATACCTTCCAGCGGCGATTCATAAAATTCTCGCGCCTTGCCTGACTGTTTTTGAAGTCACGTTCTCTCTGTTTTGCCCGCTCGGGATCGCCCTCCATTTTCCCCGCACACACGCAACCGACTCCGAGCGGACGGTACGCGTGATGTACCATATGATGAACGTATCTGATCGGATCCTGTCCGCACATATCGCAAACTCCGACCGGAGCGCCGAGATCGGTGACTCCAACGCACATCCAGCCGGTTTTCGGAACATCTTCACATTCCCAAAGATTTACGCGATCCTTCTTCTCTCGAACCGGTGCGGCACTTCTTTCGAGCGGCGCTTCCTCAATCGACTTTTGCTCACTTGTCGAGATTCTTTTCTCTTGGATAGGGACTTTAATTTCTTCCTCCGCCTCAAAACCTTCGGGCTCGGAGGGAGCGTTTCTATCGTATGACGGTACTGCCTTTTCTTTGTTTTCTTTTACAAGATATTTCCGATCCGGCTCCTCTTTTTCCTTGATCTCGCTTATAGTTTTCACGTCTCCCGTTTTCTCTTCCTCGTGCTTCGGCTTCAAAACAGGCAGAGAGTGTGTTTTTGAGAAGAAATCCGCGGAAATAGTCCTTGTGCTGCCGAGCCCGTCAAATTGAATAACGTAATTGTTCCTCGTTTTATCATAATGAAGGATCTGCCCTTTCCCGAACGCCGGATGCTCCACCTCGTCTCCAGCCGACTTCATTTCGGACACCTCGCTTTCCTCAAATGAGGCGGAGGCCGCTTTGATCATACCGCTTTTCAGTTCTTTAGATATGGTACCGATCCTGCGGTAATTATCTTCTCCGATCTCAAAAAGGAAGCGGGACGGCATTTTTGGCGATCCGTTCTGAGACGCGCCCTCGGAGTCGAGCAGATAGAGCCTTTTCTCAGCTCTCGTTATCGCGACGTAACAAAGTCGTCTTTCTTCCTCGAGCCCGAGTTCTTTTCGCTCCTCTATAGTTTTTGAAGAAGGAAAGATCCCCTCCGAAAAGCCGAGTATGAAAACCGTCGGGAATTCAAGCCCCTTTGCCGCGTGTATTGTCATAAGCTTAACTCTGTCCGGATCTTCCGCCTCGCTGTCGCTCATCTGAAGCGAGAGCTGATTGATAAAGTCGCGAAGGCTGACGGATTCCCCGTAGTTCTTTTCATATTCCGAAGCGATACGTTTGAATTCAGCAAGGTTTTCAAAGCGTTCCATATCGCCGAGTTCTCTGATGTACGCCTCGTACCCGGTATCGGCGCATACTTTTTCAACGATCTCGGCGATTCCGTGGTCTGCGGCGTATGACCTCATATTCTCAACAGTTTCCACAAGCTCGTGCGCCTTGCTGTTCTTTATCACCCCGTCGTCAAGATTTTCTCTCAAAGTCTCATAAAGCGTTTCTCCGTCGCGCCGAAGCTCGGTGAGCCTCTGCATTTTAGCCCTACCGAACTTTCTTTTCGGGGTGTTGACTATACGCTTGAAAGGCTTGTCTCCGTCAAAAGCAATCAGCTTGAGATACGCCATTACGTCCTGAATCTCCATGCGCAGATAGAATTTTACGCCTCCGTAGATCTCATAAGGCAGTCCGCACTCCGTGAATTTCTTTTCAATGATCCTTGAAAGAAAGCCGGAACGGTAAAGGACTGCGAAATCCGAATACTTTGCGCCGCCCTTCTTTATTTCCCTGATCCGTTCGATTATCCTATCCGCCTCTTCGTAATCGTTTTTTGCATGAAAATGAACAACCTCTATTCCCGAGTCGACTAACGTGAAAAGGTCCTTTTTGAGGCGGTATTTGTTTTTGTCGATCAGAGTATTCGCGCATTTGAGTATCTGAGGAGTCGATCGGTAATTCCTGTTCAGGAAAACTGTTTTCGTACCTGGGTGAGTTTTGTCAAAATCAACGAGCAGCTTCACGTCCGAGCCGCGCCATTCATAGATATTCTGATCCGGGTCTCCGACGATCATCAAATTCGAATGTCCGTCCGAAAGCTCGTCTATGAGTTCCATTTCAACCGACGAGCTGTCCTGAAATTCATCGACCTGAATGTAATTGAGCTTATCCTGCCATTTCTTAAGGACTTAGGGACATCTCGCAAACACGTCAAGCGTGAAATAAATAAGATCGTTGAAATCGAGAGCGTAAATCTCCTTCTGCTTCTGCAAGTATTCTTCCACGATCGACAGATCGTTTTCAACGTCCGCTCCGGTGATCGAGCATTTGTCGCTTCGACACATTTTTGCAACGTAATCTCTGTTGTTCGATTTATAAAACGATATGTCTTTCAGAACCTTTTCAAAGCTCGCGTGATCGAGTTTCAGCTCGTGCTTGGCATAAATATCTCCGACGATCTCCTTCTGCTGAACAGTGTCGATTATCTGAAATTCCTTCGGGAAAAAGATCTTCTCGACGTCGTCGCGAAGCACTCTGACGCAGAATCCGTGATAAGTACATATAAGAGATGTGTCGTACTGACTTCCGATCAGCGCACGTATTCTTCTTTTCAT
>JAFXNX010000072.1 GCA_017529175.1 Clostridia bacterium | reverse complement strand
TAGTCTACGGTAGAGGGCAAGATCGCAAAAAGGCAATGATGGCGGGCATTTTGCCCGCCATTGATCGTTTGTTTGCGTTATCTGTTTGTGTCTGTTATGCTTGCGTCGTCTTTTTGGCTTTTCCTTATCATTGCCGCTCTACCAAGTTTGTCTTCGCTCTGAGGGGAGAACTCTTTTCAAAGAGTTCTCCCCTTGTCTCAATCCACGCCGCGGAGGGCGGCGGATCTTATATGTATACGCGCCATAGCGAGAAGGGACGTCATCTCTTCCTTGGAGAAGGCCTCATAACCTTCGCGAAGAACGTCGCCGGAGTCGGTGAAGCGCTGGATGAAATAGCGCGGAACGTCGCCGAGCCATTTTCCGATAGATAGAAAATCTGCCGGCGTGTGGATACCCTTGACCGCGGTCGTACGGAATTCGTACTCGACGCCGGAGCGCTTGATCGCCTCGATGCTTCGCTCGATCTTTGAGATATTCACGTTATCAATGCCGGATGCGATCGAATAATGTTCAGGCGAAGACTTGATATCCATCGCAACGTAATTGACCGCGCCGGACGAAAGTATCTTTTCGAGCACATCGGGAAGATAGCCGTTCGAATCGAGCTTGACGTTGAAGCCGCGCGAGCGTATCTCTTTTATAAAATCGAGAAGTCCCGCCTGAAGCGTCGGCTCTCCGCCGGTGATCGCAACGCCGTCGAGGATACCGTGCCTCTTTTCAAGAAACGCGAAGAATTCTTCCTCCGGCACCGTCGCAAGATCCCTGCACTCAACGAGCGACGCGTTGTGGCAGAAGGGACATCTGAAATTGCACGCTGACGTAAATACGGTGCACGCGGTATGTCCGGGATAGTCGAGAAGAGTGAGCTTTTGCAGACCGTTTATCTTCATTTTATCAATATCCGCTTGCGACGTCGATTATCGTGTATGCCTGAGACGTCTCATCCGTCAGACCTTCCGCTTCAAAATAAGCGAGCATTCCTTTTGCATATTTGAGCGCTGCTTCGTTGCCTTTGAGCGTGATCTCGCGCATAACGCACGCGTTGTAAAACTCGTACCAGTTGTAATTATTTCCGCCTTCGGTGTAAAGATTGTCGTTGATGTATTTGATCTGATACAAAGTCAGACCTTCGCCCGGTTCTACAGATGCTTTCATTCTTTCGTCGACGGTCTCGGCTTCGTCAAGAGATGCGACACCGCCGTCGGAGTTGCCGTTGTCGGTCTTTCCGGAGTTGTCGCCGGACGGACGCGTCGCCGGATCTGCGCTGTTTCCGGGATCGTCGAGCGTCTCCTCGCTCGTGTCGGGATACCTTTCGTTTGAGGACGCCGTGTCTTCGGTGACTTTATCTGTTTCCGGATCCTTCGGAGCTTCTGTTGCGGCGTCGGTCGACTTGCCGTCTTCCGATTTTTTGCCGCAGCCGGAGATTAGAAGCGCCGACATAGCCATTAATACTACGAGCGCGATACAAACGGATCTTAATGTTATCTTTTTCATCTTTTTGCCTTTCTTTATATCTTCATTTATTCGCTTATTTTATTATCTGACCGTATACTTTGTTCCCTGAGGCGTGTCGATGATATCGACGCCCATATCGGACAGTTCGGCGCGTATGCTGTCAGCCGTCGCAAAGTCGCGCGCCTTCTTCGCCTCGAGCCGTTTTGCGATCATTTCTTCTATTTTCAGAGTGAACTCGTCCTTTGCCTCGCCGCCGTCAGCCGATGACGCGTCGGCAGCATCTTTTTCTTTCAGCTTCTTCGCGTTCTCGATGAGGTTCAGCGAGAGTACGCTGTCGTAGTCGGCGATAAGAGCTCTCTTTGTCGCCGCGTTCGTCTTCGCTTTGAATACGTTGTAAACGTCCGTGATACCGTTTGACGTGTTCAGATCGCTGCCGAGAGAGGACATGAATCTCTTTCTGTATTCCTCGAAGAGTTCTTTGTCGACGTCGCCTCCTTCTTCGAGAGACGCCACCTTCGATACGAGCTTGTTGTACGCGACGACGGCGTTGTCAAGTCCTTCCCAGGAGAAAACGAGAGATTTTCTGTAGTGAGATTGCAGGCAGAAGAAGCGGTAAACTATCGGGTCGTACCCTTTTTCTTCAAGAAGGGAAACGGTGAGAAATTCGCCCTTAGACTTGCTCATCTTGCCGCTTGACGTGTTCAGGTGAAGAACGTGGAACCAGTGCGGGCACCACTCGTGTCCGATAAACGCTTCGCTTTGCGCGATCTCGTTCGTGTGGTGAGGGAACGCGTTGTCGATACCGCCGCAGTGAAGGTCGAGGTATTCGCCGAGATGCTTTATGCTGATCGCGGAGCACTCGATATGCCATCCGGGATAGCCGAGTCCCCACGGAGAGTCCCATTTCAGTTCCTGATCTTCGAATTTTGACTTTGTGAACCAGAGCACGAAGTCCGTCTTGTTGCGCTTGTTGTCGTCCGCCTCGACTCCTTCCCTGACTCCGACCTCGAGGTCGTCCGCGTTG
>JAFXNX010000071.1 GCA_017529175.1 Clostridia bacterium | reverse complement strand
GAACAAACTGAATCCCCGATCTCTTCAGTATCAGGTCCGACGCGGAATCTCGTACATACGGCGCTTTGTTATTCTCTGACAAACCGCTTATCATTCGGTTCGGTATCGTCGCTGAAATATCGTTCGACCTTCATATGCAGATCGTATTTTTCGCGAAGCGCGGCGATCTCACGCATCATGGGAGAAGAGTGGTGAAGGTCGAGAGCCGCCTGATCCTTCCAGCTGTCGATCAGCAAAACGGTCTTTTCGCCGTATAGCGGCAAAAAGTATTCGTATCGCAGATTACCTTCTTCGGCTCTTATCCTGTCCGCAATGCCGCTTCGTTCCATTTCTTCGGCAAAAGCGGCGGCGTCTTCGGCTTTGTTTCCTTTGTAATAGATGTTGATCGTTATGCTCATTTGTCAATCTCCGATATTCCCGATTTGTCGTGTTTTCCGACGCCTTAATTATACTATACTTCGAACGATTGTGCAATTCATCGTAAAGACACAGAACCGACCCTTCCTTACGCTTTTTTAGAAAGAATCATCCCGGAAAATAAACCCGGGATGACGCTTGTATATTATGTACGGTATTATTATTTTATTCAAAGCATTCGCCGCATATCTCGTCGAGGCAATATCTGCTCCTGCGCACGGGCTCTCTGCTGATCCACCGACCTTTAGTAAAGTCGGGAACGGGCAGAGTCGCTCCGCCCATGGCGATCGACTGTTCGGAGAGAGCGGTCACGGCTCCCCACAACGCGGTGTCGTATACGTCGATCGGAGGTTTGCCGCCGACCTTGACCGCGTCGATGAATGCGTTCAGAACGAGCCAGTCGACGCCTCCGTGCCCTTCTTTGACGCCTTCTTCTCTATACGCTTGCCAGAGCGGATGCGCGTATTTGTCACGGTATTCCTCAAAATGCTCCCACGGATGATCCGGATATGACCCGTCGAACTTTCCGGTCGCTTTATCGAAATACACCGCGGGTCCGAAAGTTCCCTCGTCGAAAGCGCCTTTCGTTCCCGAGACCGTATACATCCTTGAATACGGGCGCGGAAGCGAGCACCCGTGCGTGAGGCGGATCGTTACTCCGTTCGCGCACTTCATGAGAGTGTCTACGACGTCTCCCTCTTTGAAATCGACGTCTTTCAGATATTCAAGTCCCTCGGTGCGCGGGAGGTATTCCTTGAGTCCGCGCGCCTTGCTCGAAACGCTCGTAAGAGTCATAATCCTGTTGCCGCGGTTGATCCCGAGCAGCTTGCAGATCGGACCGAGCTGATGCGTCGGGTAAAACTCGCCGTTTCGGTGTATAAAGTTATCAAGACGTCCGTGGCGAAGCGTCCGCCCGTACAGGATCTCGTCCCGGAGGTCGTGACAGTATCCGCCGGTACAGTTGACGATCTCTCCGAACAGCCCCTCGCGCGCCATGCGGAAAACGGCAAGTTCATCCTCGCAGTAACAGCAGTTTTCGAGCATCATGCATATACGTCCGGTAGATTCGGACGCTCGAACGAGTTCCCACGCCTCTTCAACGTCGGAAAACCCTCCGACCTCGATCGCGACGTCGAATCCCGATCTCATGGAATCGACGGCGATCGCGGAATGGGTGATCCAGGTCGTACAGCAAAGGACAGCGTCAAAGCCGCCGTCTGCTAGCATTTTTTTGTAATCGGTATAAGAAACGGGCCTTTTGCCGTATTTCTCTTCAAGATATTCGGCGATCCTGTCGCAGAGATCCTCGTGTATATCGCACACGGCGACGACCTCTACGCCCGGAATGTCTGCGATTTCGCGCGTCTGCCAGTACCCGCGATTGTTGAGTCCGACGGAAGCGATCCTGATCTTATCTTTCATACGGTTATCCTCCTGTTTTCAAAACCGAATTATTTTATCATATATTCTTTTTTAAGTCAACG
>JAFXNX010000070.1 GCA_017529175.1 Clostridia bacterium | reverse complement strand
TGAGCTTTTCGTGCTTGCACGGAAAGAACGAAACAGAGCTTGTGACGACGAGTCGCACACCGTAGCGAGCAGGGAAAAAATATATTTTCCCCGGACATCGCCGCCTCACTTTCGGCGATGTTCTCAGGGGAAGTCCCCCCTGAAACCCCTCGCAGCAGAATAAAAAAATATTTAGAAATGTTGACAAATACACTCATTGGGTGTATAATATCGACGAGGTGATACTATGAACATTCGTGAAATGAGAACACAACTTGGAGATACACAAAGTGAATTTGCCGCACGGTATAATATTCCTTTTCGTACAGTTCAGAACTGGGAGACAGGTTTGCGCCGTCCTCCAGAATATATTATGAATCTGCTGGAGAGCAGAATACGTGAAGACCTAATCAATAGGAAGACTGCGACTTTGCCGAAGTATGACGCCAAGCGGCGAGATCTCCCGAAGAGGAGCGATTATGTCGGCGCAGTTTCCTGGCTGAAGGCGGTACGTGACCGTATCGGAGAAAATATCGTTTTCGCTCTGGATGAAGCGCTGATGTGTCAAGGCAGCTTCGGAGGAAGAAGCGACGAGTATATCGTATGGGTTTACGGAGACGACTCCGTTACCGATTTTAACGGTACCGTCGTACTCGGGAACAAGATAAGTCCGCATTGCGTAAAGGAAAAGTACGGTTTGAAGTTTACCGATTTCAACAGGACTCTCACCGATGCACTTGCAAACGAATCTATTCTGGATATGCAGGGGATCACGGAAGCTCTGGGCAGATACTACTTCTCAAACGGAGAGAGTTTCGACGGGATCTTTGTCCCTCCCGAATATCAAGAGAGGTTTGACGCGCTGGCAAATGAGGCGGCTGAATATTATGATAATTGAAAGGCGATGATAAAATGAATATCACTGCAGAAGAAAAATTGATGTATGAAGTAATGAAAGCGGTTTATGAGGGCGGAATACCTGTCAGTTTCAAAGGATCAATGGTTCTTAAAGCATGCCTTGCAGAAGCGGGGTATACCGAAGAGACCCGCCACACCGTGGACATTGACGCCAACTGGAATTCCGACGGTGAACCGTCCGGAGAGCAGATGGTCGAATCACTGCAAAAAGCGATCACAAAAAGCGGTATAGATCTTGACGTCAGCATTTACAGAATGTACGGTGAAGGGCGCTCAGCGGGATTTGAACTTGCTGACAGTTCAACGGGCGAGATCTTGTTTACCATGGATGTGGACGTTAACCGCCCCGAGACACCGACGAAGATCTACGAAGTGGAAGGAATACATTTTCGCGGAGTATCCCCGGTCCAGATGACGGCGGATAAGATCGCGGCAATATCCACGGACAAGGTTTTCAGAAGGATAAAAGACGTCGTGGATTTATATTATATTTCAATGGTATTTGATTTTGACCGCGATTTGATCCTTCAAACGCTGAAAAACAGCGGCAGAAATCTTGATTCTTTTTACGGATTTCTTCATAGGACATCGGAGCTGAAACACTCTTATGAGAAATTCCGCTTCACGGGAGACGTGAACAAACCGCCGTTTGAAGAAGTATACCGTATTGTTAAATCATATATCAAGGATATACTTCCGAAAGATAAGAACAGAGACCTTGAACGATAAAAAAGAATTCAAATCGAGCCGGTGAGCGAAAACTCACCGGCTATTTCATTTTAGGGGGCCTCAAAGCGAGTGAAATGAGCCTTGGGGTTCACGTTGTCAAAAGGAGGAATGATTATTTAAAGAAAAGACCGGAATA
>JAFXNX010000069.1 GCA_017529175.1 Clostridia bacterium | reverse complement strand
GCGCTCCGCGGGATCGGAGGGATCCCTCCGGTAAGGGACGGATATATCGTAAGACCGCTTCTTTGCCTTTCTTCCGATGAGATCAGGCGCGTCTGCGCCGCCGAGGGTATTCCTTACGTCAATGATTCAACGAACGGCGAAGTCCTCTATACAAGAAACCGGATCAGACACTTAGTCGTTCCCGAACTGAAAAGGATAAATCCGAAAGCCGCGGACGTCGTTCTGTCTCTCGCCAGATCTGCCGCTTCCGTCGACGAATATCTCACGAAAACCGCGGAAGCGCTTATTGAAGAGCATCCCGCCGCTTTTCCCCGTTCTCTCTTCTGCGCGCTCGATCCGGCGCTCGCCTCTTACGTTGTGACCGGTCTTTATTCGAAAACGGCGTCTGAGGAATCGCTTTCATCGTCTCACATCGACTCTTTACTCAAAGCGATGCGAGAAGGTGCGTCGGGGATCATGCATCTTCCGGGGAACGTCAGCGCGTATTACGGACGGACCCTCGGATTTATCGTCGAGAAAAACAAAAAAGCCGAGTATCCTTTCAGGCTCGATCTGTCTTTCGGTGAGAATCCTGTCGATAAATGCGGCTTTTCGGTGGGTATGTACCGACCGGGAGAAGATTTTGGAACCTGCGGCGATAATATTTACAAAGAGTTAATATATAAAATCACCTTAAATGATAAAATTAAAAATAGTCTTTTTATAAGAAACAGAGCCGATTCGGACACTTATTATTTCGGAGGACATCACAGAAAGCTCAAAAAGCTTCTGTGCGATACGGGCATTCCGAGATACCGCCGCGACAGACTTCCGGTCTTGTGCGACGGAGAAGGTATCGTCTGGGTGCCCGGATTCCCTCAGAGAGACGGGACTCTGCCTTCGGATGAAAAAGACGCAAAATATGTAATCACTTACAGCGAGACGGAAGGAGATGCGGGAAATGACTGACTGGAAACGTATGATCGGAGACGATATCGAAGAGATCCTTATGAGCCCCGAAGAGATCGACGAGGTGACGACAAGGATAGCTGAAGAGCTTGACCGCGACCTTGCAAACAGCACGGGCAAGGTTATCATGCTCGGGATCCTTAAGGGAAGCGTCGTGTTTATGAGCGATCTGATGAAGAAGGTCAAGACCCCCGTTGAGATAGACTTTATGAAGGTCTCGTCTTACAAGGGCACGGAGACCACGGGCAGAATACAGATCCTTCTCGACCTTAAGAGGGAGGACCTTTCCGACGCGACCGTAGTAATTATCGAGGATATCATAGACAGCGGTATGACCCTCTCATATCTCACCGATTATTTAAGACTGAACGGCGCGAAGAACGTAAAGACCTGCACGCTCCTCGATAAGCCTTCCCGCCGCGCCGTCAAGTTCGTACCCGATTACGTCGGGCGCGAGATACCCGATAAATTCGTTATCGGTTACGGTCTCGATTACGATGAAAAATACAGGACTCTTCCTTTTGTCGGAGTCCTTGCAAAGTCGGTTTACGATCCGGACGGCTGCGCGAAATAATAGCGTTCGGGACGTTTAGTCCGCAACGGATCTCAATTCACGGAGGACTTAATGAAGAAGCTTTTAAAACAGTCGATCATTTATCTTGTCATATTCGCCGTTCTGTTTGCGCTTATCTGGGCGTTCTGGTTCAAGGCGCCGAACGATAAGATGACGTACAGCGAGGTAGTCGATCTTTTCAAGAGCGAAAAGGTCGAGGAGTTCGAGATAGATAAGCTGACTCTCACGATGAAGGTAAAGGTATTCGACGAGAGCGGGAAAGACACCGGAAAATTCGTCGAAACGTCGTATAAGCTCCGCAGTCTTGAACTGTTCTACGCCGATTTGTCGGAGCTCATTGCGGAGCAGCACGAAAAGG
Organism: Clostridia bacterium; assembly: GCA_017529175.1. The sequence continues at coordinate 320 of JAFXNX010000069.1, read as the reverse complement.
GAATAATCAAGAGCTACGATATGCCCGCGCTGACCGAGGTGCCCGCATGGGTCGGATATATCCCGTACGTTGTGGTGTTCGGCGTGTTCATATTCCTGTGGTGGTATATGATGAGTCAGGCGACGGGAGGCAAGGGATCGAAGATCAATTCGTTCGGCAGAGCAAAAGCGAAGCAGGCGGCTGCTGACAAGAAGAAGTATTACTTCACCGACGTCGCAGGCGCAGAGGAAGAAAAGGCGGAGCTCGAGGAAATAGTGGAATTCCTTCGTTCTCCCGCCAAATTCACAAAGCTTGGCGCAAAGATACCTCACGGAGTTCTT
>JAFXNX010000068.1 GCA_017529175.1 Clostridia bacterium | reverse complement strand
CGGTCAAAGCAGGTCGTGCCGAAATAGGCGTTGAAACTGTCCACGGGAAGGATCACCCAGTCGCTGTCCTCCTGTTTGTTTGCAATGTAATACTTCGCAAGTTCTATGATCACGTTCTCCCGTTTTTTGTTGTTCAGCGAGTCTTTAAGCTTCTGCACCGTTTCGGCGGGAAGTTCAAAATCTTTGTTTTGAAGCGGTCCTTCTTCCTTCGCTTCGGCTATAATATCCGCAAAACGCCGCACCCAGCCTTTTGTGTTGACGGAATAGAGGGACGCCTGATACTGTATCACTTTCTCCCGCCACGCGTCGTCAAAGCCTCTCGTGAGAACGATCGCGCTTCCGACGGACGTGGGATACACTCCGTCTGTATTGTCGAGCACAACTTCGATGACGTTATGGACGTGCGTGTAAAACCAGCCTTCGCCGTCCTCGTTTACAAGTTCCGGAAATTCAGCGTGTAATTCCGGAAAACACGTCTTGTCTTTCCAAGGCTCGTCCTGCTTAGGCTTTTTGCCGCCCGGCAGACTGCACCACGCCTTGAGCGCGCGCTCGGCACGTTCTAAGTCCGGCGCACCGGTTTCCCACATATATCCTCTTGCAATGATCGTGAAGACTCTGGTCAGCGCGTCGAATTTCTTGAGCATATCGTAGGTGAAACGCCCGAGATAACCGGTATCGCGCTTGTTTTTGATTATGTATTCCGGGAAAGTCATGTACGCTTTGAATTCTTCTGTTTCATTCAGCATGTATTCTCACCCCTTTACCGCGTTATCCGCTATTCGGTCGAGAAGCACGTCCATAGCAAAATCGCGCTTTTTGAGCGCAACGGCGCATTTTAACGCCGTGTCGGGATCGATACGCTCGTTAAGATAGATCCGCGTCCGGCTCGCCGCGAGATCGCGGTAGTCATGGCTTCTGCCTTTTAGATAGTGCTCCATAATATCGTTGACAAGCTCGCTGTCCGTATCGGTACGGACGGCGTTTTTCTTTCTCTCCTCAGCAACGTACATATCGTCAAGATCGGCGATGATATCCGAGAGGATACGGAAGCCGAAGTTTCTGAAATCGGCGAAAAGGTCAATATATTCGTGCCTATTGTACGGAAGATAGCGCAAAAGGAAATCTTCGCGTCCGTCCTCGTCAAGAAGATGCCAGTTCTCACGGTCGAGCGCAGCGCGGATACCGTGTATCTCTTCAGCGCTCGATTCCTGAAATACGCCGTAGAGTTCGTCGGTCGTATATTCTTCCTCCTGTGCGCGTGAGAAAAGGATGCGCTCGATATCGCCGCAGCGTGTCATCTGTTTGATCTTGATACGGCTGACGCGGATTCTGCGAAGCGCCTCGTTGTAATCGGCGATCATATCTCGCATCAGTTCCAGATCCTTCTGATCGAGCTTGTCCGCCCAGCCTCTTTTTTTAGCGAAGGAAAACAGTTCCGCGTCTCTTGCCGGCTTCGGTTTCAGCTTCGGCGTGTTCTTTTCAAGCATCCGGGCGTAATACGGCAGTTTTTCCACGTTGGAACTGACCGTATCCCATTCGGTATTCTCAAAGAAAGCGTCGAGCTTTTCCTTGACGGTCGGCTCGTACCATT
>JAFXNX010000067.1 GCA_017529175.1 Clostridia bacterium | reverse complement strand
CTGTCGCTATGGTGTTTGCCGTCTGCGCCGCCTGTCCGGTCGACGCGTCGATGCCGGAGATAAGTCCGGTTGCGAGGATGACGGGTACGAAGAATATTGCTCTGAACGCCGCTCTGCCGACCATCTTCTGATTGAGGATGATGGCGATGAAGAGCGAGAAGAACATAATTGCAAGCGTCTCGAGACCGAGCTGTTTCATACCGCCGAGCACAGTATCGACGAATTCTTTTCTGCCGAGCGCTTCCTTATAGTTGTCGAACATTACGTTCTCGGCGATGATACCGCCGCTTGAGAGGAAGTTGATACGGCTGAAACTGTATTTGAGGGATTCCCATATGATCGGGATATAGATAAGTATGAAGCCGAGAATGAAGGGGAGAACGAAGAACCAGCCGACTCTTGCTTTTTTCTTGTCAAGAGAAACTATACGGTAATGTTCTTTTATTCCGCCGGACTTTTTAGAGCTTCCTTTGCCTTTAAGAAAAGGTAACTGTAATTTCATCCTGTTCTTCCTCCTTATCTCTTGACGAAGTCAAGGGCTGCGATCTTGAAGGTCTCGCCATCCGCTTTTACTACGACGTCAAACGCGTTGTAGTTGATGAAGATGCTCACCCCGTTGTCGTAAGTTTCTTTAACTATCGTACCCTTTGTCGTCTGGTATTTTGTGCCAGTGCTGTACACCGTTCCGTCGTCGGCAGTCTTCGTGTTGTCTGCGACTTTCTTTTCGCCGCTGTCCTTAGAAGGTGTATAAGCAACTCCCATTCTTTCGGCGATCTGTTTCTTTTGCGCTTCGAGCTCGGCAAACTCTTTTGCCGTCTTTTCATTCTCTTCTATCTGCGCCTGTCTTTCCGCTTCGTCTGATGCGAACTCCGATTCAGTGGGGATCCTGTACGAATCGGTAATGTAAGAGTGCGAATCGAGAAGAGCCGTCTGGAGATCTCCGAGAGCGCCGTTCAGTTTGTTGTACTTGTTTATGATCTCGTCTTTCCAGACTTCAAAGTCTACGGAATAATACTTGTTGTAAGTCTTTGATTCCTTGAGCTCGTTGACGTTTTCGTATGCGACCGTGTAACAGATCGAAGCTCCGTTTTCGAGCGCCTTGAGGAACGCGTAATCAATATCGCCTTCCATGTTAAGCGGCTCGCACGCAAAGTTGACGAATCCGTGGAGAACGAATCCCGCGAACGGTACCGCCTGGCTTGCGTTCAGATAGTTACTGCTGTCGGTCGCGACGCCGGTGATGTGGTTGACATACGGGAACGTATACGCGTTGCCGCCGTCGATCATTACATCCTGATACGTCTCTTTAAGCGTTTGGAGAAGTTCTGTTGTGAACTTCTTGGAGTCCTCTCTGTTGTACGGATCCTTCTGATCGAAGTCGGAGTTGAGAGCCGTGCCGAGAGTCGATGCCGATACGCTTGAGATACCGTAGTCGGAATAGCTGTCCGTGAATTTCTCCGCGAAGTACGGATAACGTGAAGGCGATACCGCTTTCGCGTAGTCGTCCTCGAGAGACTGAGACGCTGCGTCATAGTATCTTCTCGACGTATAACGGCTGTCGATCGTTCTGACTGCGTCCGTCTTTTCGCTGAATCCGTCGAAATACGTCTGGCTCGCAACGTATGCGAAGTCGAAGTCGGGATATACCCCGAAGCCCTTCTCCGCCGCATAATCGCGAAGTGACGTGAATCCGCTCTTTCCGCCGAGGGCGGATACCCATTTGACCTTTGCGGGGTAAGTGGAATCAAGTCCGCCGTTTGAAAATCCGGTCAGCTTGAAATTGATGTTTTTGATATCATTCTCGGAAAGCTCATCGTATATCTTCTTGACGTCGTCAAACGTCGTAAGTTCCTTATCTACGTTGACGGGGAACGTTAAGAAGGTCGATTTTGCTTCTATCGAGCCGAACGCTTCGAGATAAAGCGGGATATCCTTTGAGGTGTTCTCAAGAGCGGTAAGGATGCCCTCGCCGACAAGATAATCCCTGTACGCCTTCGCTATACCGACGTAGGAAGGTTCGTACGTCACGGCGTTCTCTTTCTGCTTTGAGGTGAGAAGTTTATACTTGATGACGTAACTTCCCGAATACTTTCTCTTTGAAGTTATCGTATGAGAAGTATCGCTCGCTCCGGCAACGACGCCGGCGAGGCTGAGCGTATCGGAAGGACGCGGTGTGAATCTTGCGAATACATACGCGTAGTTGTGCTGCAGACCGTCGTTACGCGCGACGATCTCCGCCATCGAGTCGCCTTCCGCGATGATCGCGACAAAGCCGCTGCCTTCGTCACCGTTGACTACGTTTCCGAACACCGGATATCTCATATCTCTTTCGTGATGATGGTCGCCGTTCGAGATCGTAAGATATGCGAAGTCCGTGCCGTACATTGTACCTGAAATGATATTGCTGTTGTTTGCGATATCTTCATATCTTATTATTGCGCCGGCGCCGTCGGGAATGAACAGATATCCGTCGTTCATTATCGTGGACGTCTTGTCATCCGACGCGTATCCGACCTTTGCCGAACCCATATACGGCAGAACGCTTACCGTTCCGAGCTCGTAAGTCGACTCGTCAAAGCGGATACCGTTCGCGGGAAGACGAACGCTGAGGCCTCCGTCCTCTATCGTATACTCAAGCGCCATTCTGAAGCACGGAGGCGCGACCTCGACTCCGTAGTAATCGGTGTCCGCGTGGTCCTGCTCCATATCGTCGAGAGTATAGAACTCGGCGCAATAGGTTTTTATTATCGCCTCGAGCTGTTTCTTTTCTATCTTTGTAACGCTCGTCGACAATACGTAGATAGGCATTCTTCTCGTTATCGGGAATTTTGCCTCGATAGCCTTCGCTTCCGTCTCGGACAGAGACTTGTCGCTGCTGTCGTAGAGAGTGTAGAAGCTCATCAGTCTCTCTTTATCGTGTTCGTCCTGGATATGAGCGAGGATCAAATTTTCAAAACGCTGCTTCGGGATACGGTACGGAACAAGTCTTGTGATAAGGATCTCGCCGATAGCGTATTCCATTCTTACGCCGTTTTTGATGTTCTTGACAGTGATCTGTCCGCGCTTCGACGCTTCAACGTAGCTGTAGAACGTCTGAGCAGATTCCTTCGTATCCTTCTCTTTGAACGTAAGAACGATCTGAGAGAGGAGCTGTTCTTTTACCGAAACCGAAGACGAGGAGAATGAGCTGAGGTTTGTCGATTTCCCGAGATCGTAAGGATTCGAGAATATCGCGTCTCCCGTTTCCATGTCCTGGAACGCAACCTCTCCGGTATACTCGTCGACGTATATCCTGTATCCGTTCTGAGTTTTGTAAGGAGTCATCACGTCCAATTTTTCTTGCGGAGTTTCGTAAGTTGTCGAGGTGTAATTGATTATCGGTTCTCCGTTTGCGTTTACTCTGTTGTTTTTAGCCGCGGCAACAGTTACGGGAAAGACCGATATCGCCGCCGACAACGCGAAAACAAGGGCGAGGAATGCGCAAATAATTCTGTTTATCTTCATTATTATTACCTCCCTTTCCCTATGTTCTGAAGCTGATCTCAAGCCACAGCTGTGATACGAGGTTGACGAGTTTTGCCATGAGCTCGAAGAAAAGTACCGATAAGAACATTATGAATATCATGCCGAGTATCGTCGCAAGCACGGTGAGCAGGTTCTTGAAGAACGAGTAACCGTGAGTCGTCATCATACCGACGTACAGAAGCATACCGGCCCAGAGCCATGCGATTATCTGAAGCGTCGTCATTATCGCCGCCTCATCCGCAACGAGTATGTTCGAAAGGAGGACTGACGGTATCATGAAGAGCGGGATGGGCATAAGCGAATAGCAGGTCGCGACAAATATGTCGGAGAACTTTCCTTCGCCGTCAAACAGAGTCGTAAGACACCAGTTTGAAACAACCCACAGCATCAGAGGGATCACGACCGAGATGATGGTCGAATAGATGCCGCTGTAATCCGCCGCGCTCGACTGGTTGAAAATGTAGCCAGTGCCGAGGGACTGATATGCGAATGAAACGATAGTAAGCAAGAGTATGAGGAACGCGCTCCTGACGCTGCCGCGCTTTTCGTGCTTCAGATCCCAGAAGCCGTCGAACGGATGCGTCATTATATGGAATGCGTACAGGAACTCTTCCCCTATCGTCTTGGTGCCTACTTTCAGCGCCGCCCTCTTGTTTACCTTTCCGGCGAAGCTGAAGAAGTAAACGAGTCCAACGATTACCAGAACGAGTACTATCGGAATAATGACGAAGTACTTGGACGCCCAGACTTTACGGACCTCTTTGTACGCCGAGGAATATCTTCCTTCCTTCTCGTGAGAGAATTTGAAGTATTCCATCGCCTTCTCGTACTCGCCGTTTCTCGCGAGCGCCTTACCTATGCCTATATACGCGAGGTCGAAGTTGTTGTTTCTCTTTAAGATCTCCTGCCAATCGCCGATCGCCGAATCATAATCTCTTTCATTCTGATTGCTGATGGCGTTGATAAGGATCTCGCCGTATTCGGTTCTTCTGAACACGGTGAAAGTCGCCGAGCTGTAGTTGTCGACGACGAGAAGCTTGTCGCCCTGATAGCATATACCGCTGATAAGTCCGATATTACCGAGCTGATTGCCCATGTCTCCGAACGCGAAGAGAAGGTTGCCTTCGGAGTCGTAGGTGAATATCTTGGAGCGGTGCTCGTCGATAATGGACCACGTTCCTTGCGGACCTACCGCGACGTCGATGATGGACGACGCGCCGTCTTTATCCGACGGATCCGAGGACGTGGGGTTCTTGACCTTGACTTCTCCGGACGGTGCGAAGAAACCGTTTCTTCTCAGCACGTCGCGTCCGGAAGCGTTGAACTTCTTTACCGGAGCGTATGTTCCGGAGTTGCTTGAAATATTTGTTTGCTGTACCGATCTTTCGATCGTGTTGATCGTTGCGTAGATAAAGTTGTCTGAATCGATCGTTATGTTGTTGTACTCACTCGAAATGTTCTCGTCGCGGTTCTCGTCCTTGAGTCCGAGCTTTTCGAGGATCGCGCTGATACCGGTTGACTCCGATACCTTTTGCGCGCCGATGAATCCGTAGAAATCGGCGTTGTCGCTCATTACGATGATACCTTCGGTCGTGGACTCCGATACGACGAACATTCTTCCGTACTCGTCGACCGCTACCGCTACCGGCTTATACATCGCGTCTTCGCCGAAGAGCGTTGATTCCGGCTGAGGGACCGTCTTCACGAAGGAATAGTCGTTCTTGTCGAACATTACTATTCTCGAGTTGTCCTTGTCGCAGACGTAAATGTATTCGTCCGTTACGTACAGACCTACGGGTATGACGCGGTCCGTTACTCCCTGCTCGTTGACGAACCAGCCGAACGAATCGGAGTAGCGGTAATGCGAGTCGAGGATGACGACCGCTCCGAGACCGGAATCGGCGATATACACGTTGCCGTCCGAATCCGTAACGATATCGCTTATGAACTCGAACGGGATGTTCGTGTAAACGCTGTCAACCACAATGTCCGGAACGTACGCGTCGGGGGACGCCAGAACGTATCCGTCCGACGAATACGTGTACGTCGCATAAGAGGAGTTTGCGGACACCGTCGACGTGAACATCATAAGACCGAGCATTACGAAGACAAGGATCCTTATAAATTTCTTCACTTTGCCGTCCCTCCTCTCAGTCTTTCATACCGCTGGAGCCCATCGTTTCGACGACCTTGCTTTGATTGATGACGAATACCAGGATAGGTACGATCATAAGTATCAAAGAAGACGCCGCTGTAGCTCCGGATCTTACGATACCGGCAGTCAGTATCTGATTGACCGCGCACGGGAATGTCTTGAGCTGTTCGCTCTGGATATATACCGACGCTCCCATGTTCCAGAGTCCCTGGAACGAGAAGATTATCAGCGTCAGCCACGCGGGCTTGACCATCGGCATCGCGATAGTCCAGAAGATCCTGAACTCCGAGGCGCCGTCAAGACGCGCCGATTCAAGCACCGCATCCGTGATATTCGACTCCATGAACTGTTTCATAAGGAAGATACCGGTCGAACTGCCCCACGCGGGGATAATCAGCGCCCAATATGTATCCATAAGTCCGATCTTGCTTATGATGATAAACTGAACGATACCTGCGACCGTTGCGGGGAACATGAGCGAATATACGATAAGTTTGAAGAAGAATTTGCTTCCCGGGAATTTCATTTTCGAGAGCGCATAAGCGCCGAGCGAGGAGAGGACCATGTTTCCGAAAACTCCCGCGACCGAAATGAACACCGTGTTAAATACGTATCTTGAGAAAGGTACCCATGTCGTTGAAAGCAGCGAGAACAGACTCTTGAAATTGTCCCACGTCGGATTCGTTACGTAGAATCTCGGCGGATAGAGGAACAGTTCGTTCAGCGGCTTCAGCGAGTTGATTATAATAAGGTACATAGGAAGCGCCATTACAAGTCCGAGTACGAGGAGGACCAGATTTATCGCAGTATCTCCTCCGCGCGACCTGTTAAGAACGACGCGGTGATTTGACGTTCTAAGCTTTTTTACTCTTGCCATATCACTGCCCCACTTTCTTCAACATCTTGTTGACAAGAATGTTGGAACCGAACGACAAGAGGAATATCACGAGCGCTATAGCGGACGCATACCCGTACTCCCACCTGTTGCTTGCGTACTCCTCGAAATGGTGCGACAGAGTATAACCGACGTAATCCGTCGGCGGGTTACCCGCAAGAGTCGTAACGATCGCGCCGAATCCGAAAGCGCCTGTTATCGACATTACCGCACCGAACATAAGGTGGTCTTTCATATTGGGCAGGGTGATGTACCAGAGCTCCTGCCACCTGTTCGTAATACCGTCCACCGCTCCGGCTTCGTACTGTGCGTGATCGACGCCCTGAAGTCCGGCGATGAACGAAAGGAACGCGGTACCGAGCGACATCCACAGCGCAATACCTATACAGATAGGCATGATATATCTCGTATCGTTTAGCCAGAGCACCGGCGCGTCGATCAGCCCCACTTTAAGCAGCCAACCGTTGAGGTAACCGTGAGCGTCTCCCGCGAAGAACACGAGGAATATCGTGAACGCTGTCGCGCCTGTAAGCGACGGCGCGTAGAATATAAGCGTCATAAGAGCTCTTGCCTTAGGCTGAAGCTGATTTATGAACCATGCGACTACGAACGAAAGGAAAAACGATCCGGGACCTGTCGCTACCGCGAAGATCAGGGTGTTTTTAAGTCCCGTCATAAAATAGTCGTCGTTGAGAAACATATTGATATAGTTACTGAAGCCGACCCAGCGAGGCGCCTGTATCAGGTTGTATGAAGTCAAGCTCAAAAACAATGACGCGACGACGGGGATCACGCTGAACAGCAGAAACAGTATCATGAACGGCATAACGAAGGCGTATCCGACCCAGTTCTGCTTCATCAGATGCCACGTCCACTGCAGCTTCGTCATTTCTCTGCGATCGACGTCAACTTTGACTTTATTTGACATTGTCGATTTTCTCCTTACTTTGAATTTTGAGTGATCCGTCAGTCATACCGTTCACTGACTTTCGACCCAGTCTTTATATGAAAGATCCGTTTCTCCGTCTTTGCGAAGCTTCGTCCACTCCACATAATTCTCAGCGCTGATGCCGTGATCGCTCATCCAGCTCTTGTAATCTTCGATGCCGTTTTCTTCGGCGAACTCCATCCAGGACTTCTTTCCGTCGGTCGTATCGTAGTAAGAATCAAGTCCGGTGTATTCTTTGATCGGATCCCACTCTTCCGCGGTCATAAGTCCGAATTCTTTTCTCTTACGGGAGAGTTCCGTATTGATCGCCGATACGTATTCGAGGAGTGAATCGGAAGGATCGGCGCCGTCGTTGTACGCTTTACGGAACGCGAAGTTGAAATATCTCGCTACGATGTAGTCTCCGGGATATACGGCGTTGCACTTTGACGCGTAGAAGGAATCCATCAGGACTTCCCTCTCCTTCGAAGTCCACGGCAACGAGTCGAACGCTTCCAGATTAGCGACCGGCTGCTTTGCGGAAGGACCGAGGATCGCGACCATCTCGTTGCTGAAGTCGACCTGAGGATCCTTGCCGGTGTACCAGTCGATAAAGTCCCACGCAAGCTCGCGATCCCTCGCCGTCTTCGGCATGATGATACCGGTCGCCGTCGTCGCGACCGAATGGTCGACGTATTCGTTTCCGTTCTCATCGACCTTTCTGACGCCCGGGCACTGCGCAAACGTCCAGAGTCCCGAGATCTCGGGAGCGGATACTACCATCTGATTGTATGTGATATAAGGACCGATGAATATCGGCATCTCGCCCATCTTCATTCTCGTTACGCCGTCGAATGCGACCGGGAGAGAATATTGTGTAAAGTAGTTACATAATGTTTCAAAGGCGTCGAGCGTGGCGTTTTCGTCATACGCTATCCTCATACCGTCGTCTTTCCACCAGTTCGCTCCGTTCTGGAACACGAACGTGGGGAAGTCGAACGCAACGCCTATGTCCATCTTGTTGAACTGGAGGACAGGGACTATGCTCATCAGGTCGTCCCACGTCTCCGGTACGGAAATACCGAGGTCGGCGAGGATATCCGATCTGTAGAACATTACGGGAAGTCCCATTGTGACCGGTATCGCGTATGTTTTTCCGTACAGTCTGAGCGATACCATTGCGGATTCGGTGAATCTCGCCGTCACCTCGTCGAAGGTGTCGAAGTCGTCGAGCGGGAGCGCGGCTCCTCTGATCGCGTATTCAAGCGGCGCCATGGCGTCGATCGTGACGTCGGGGGCGGTCCCCGCCAGAATAGCCGGTATCAGGGTGCCGGCGGCGACAAGCTTGAGCGTTACCAGAACGTTCGTCTCGCTCGTGAATCCGTTTTTGATGATCGTATTCGTTATCGTTGCCTGCTCGCGTCCGGCGGTAGTCCATACAGTCAGATTGCCAACGTACGCGTTTTCTCCTTCGTCGTCGGTGATCGTATCGTAGTCGGCGAAGAAGCTGGCAAAGAATTTCTTTATTTCATAAAACAATGACTGGAAGAAGTTTGCGTCCGCATCCGGGATCTCAGCGCTTTCCGGCTGGATAAGTATATAGTCGAGCTCAAGCGGCTGACTCGCCATATTCGAGATCCACGTACCGAACGTCGATATCTGGCTCTGAAAATCGGTCATGTTGGAGGCGATCTTCGTCTCGTCCGCGCCCATCTTACGGAGCAGTTCTATCATCGTCTCAAGAGTCGCGGTGCTCTCGCTCTTGATGCCGCTCGTCTGGTTGACGTTCGACATGATTATCTTGAGCTCCGTGCTTCTTATCGAGAGGTCAGCCACCGTGTCGGGCATTATTCTCATGAATCCGTAGTCACGGTTGACGTCAGGATCCTGACCCGTCAGCTTGGAAAACTCGATGTAGTCCGAGTTGAGGCTGTCCTTGATTATCGTCGCCTGTTGAAGTATCTCGCTCATATCGCCGAGGCACGCCTCAAATTCTATCGTGTGCTCGCCTTCGTCGAAATAAAACTTGAATACTTCTCCGTTGTCGTCTGAAAGGGGACCTATCTGCCAGTCTCCGTCGTAAGCGAATCTTATGGACGACGCTTCGTCAAACGGGATCTCTCCGTCGATCTTGAGCTTTCTCGACGAGAATATACCGTCGTTTATCGACTGTTTGAATCTCGGGCAGATTGTATAAAGACCCGCCTTTTCAATATTGAATTTATATTTTACCCACTGACCGTTCGTCAGCCACTTGTCTCCGCCGATCGTGTTGAAGACAGTCAGAGTCGCGTCCTGCGGCTCGCTGATGGCGGACGTATGGTCCGTCGCGGGATAGATCGTAAAATCAGAAGTCGCGGCGGGGATCTCGGCGTTTATGTAAACGGGCTCCACGCCTTCCGGCTCCGTCGCATTCTTATGGAGTTCGCAGTATTCTTCATAATCTATCGTTTCAGAGATAGGTCCGAAGGTGAACTCGTCGATATAGCAGGTGTCGCCTACGCTCTCAAGCGTTATGGTGTTCTCACCTTCGCGCAGGTAATACTCGAACGGACCGTTGATGTAACCGTCGCGGTCGTGCATGACGTAAGTCTGCCATACGAGCGCGTTGGAAACGCACTTCGGACGGATCTCGTTTCCGCCGGCGTCTTTTTCAAACGCTCCTTCGCGCGAATCAAGTCCTTTTCCCTCTCCGGTATACCCTTCGGCGAACGAGTACTCCCATAGTTTACTGAGAGCTACGTATCTCGTCTCCTGGAACGGGACTTTGTCGTTGATATAGAAGATCTTTTCTATACTCGACGTGCGCTGTGAATCGCTGCAATAGTTGAACGACAGTGAATAGAAGCCCTCTTTCGGAACGTTGAACTTCCAGCTGACCGTTCCTTCTTCACCTATCGACAGGCAGTCCCTGCCGTTGTGATTTGTGACTTCAACCTCCGCGGTCGCCGTATCCTCGATGTAATCTACCGCGGAAAACGAGAAAGATTCGGTAGCTCTTGCTTTTTCAAGAGCTTCTTCGATCTCGTTTTCGTCAGCGACATCGAGATACTTCATTTTGTAGTCCTGGTACGATATGAAGACGAGGTCTTCACTTAACGTCACCAGACCTTCCGAATCGTCAGACGCCGTTTTGTCATCGGCAGCTCTGAGCGATACGGGTCCGATCAGCGTCATTACGGCAAGCAGTACCGCAAGATAACGCATAATCCGAGAGTGTCGCATTTGATCTTTCCTCCTGTGAGTGGTCCTTCGTTCGCGCCGTATTTCCGCTCGGCGCCACCGCCTTCACGGCGGTAAACTTCTTCCGCAGTTTGAACGAATCTGTACCGGAGCTCTCGCCCCTTGATATAATATATAATATCACACGCAAGTTTTGATGTCAACCTCCCTCGGCGCCCCGAAACGCCTTGCGCAAAGCCGTATCGCACGTATTTTGCGCTTATTCTGCCCGTGCCGAAATCTACACGCGTAATATAAGAATCCGGGGAGATAAACGAAGGTTTTTCGCCTATTCGGACGGCCTCAAGATAAGTAAATATTATTTACTTTGTGGTTATTCTCTGCTTTTTCATCAAACCCGTCGCTTTGCAAAATGAGAATTGCAATTTAAAAAAGTAAATATCGCTTACTACATCAGTGTCATCTTTCCGATCCGATCACGTAAGTCAAACGCCTTATTATTTTATATTTTTGCATAAAATAACTGTGCTCAAATACGTCGCGACCGCTTCGGACACGTCGGAACAAAAAAGTAAATTTTTTGTAAACAAGTCGCAATTACCGTCAAATACGCCGTATAAAGCGCAAAATGCGACGGCAGTCTTCGTCTTTATAACGAAAAGGAGCGTTTAATATATGTTGACAAATGCGGCGGCGAAGTCTATAATATTTTTCGGAAATCGGCTCGCGCCGCTCTCCAAACGCACACCGAAAGGAAAAACACAGCATATGTACAGTATTGGTATCGACCTCGGCGGAACGAACATCGCCGCGGGCATAGTAGACGGGAATTACAAGATAATAAAGAAGATGAGCATTCCCACCGGAGCGTCCAGACACGCGGACGAGATAACGGGGGATATGGCGTCTCTTTGCAAAAAGCTCTGCGCTGAAGCGGGCATCGCGTTTGACGATATAGAATCGATCGGAATAGCGACTCCCGGAAGCGCCGACAGCGAAAACGGACAGATCCTTTACGCCAACAATCTTCCTTTTACAAATTATAAAATGGCGGACGTCCTTGTAAACAAGCTCGGCACATACAAGAAAGTCTACATTGAAAACGACGCCAACGCCGCCGCAAAAGCGGAATCTGTCGCAGGCGCCGCGAAGGGGACGAGATATTCTGTCATGATAACGCTCGGGACAGGCGTCGGCGGCGGTATCATCATCGACGGTCAGATTTACAAGGGATTCAACTGCGCCGGCGCGGAGCTCGGCCACATCGTGATCGAGCGCGGCGGAAGACCTTGCTCCTGCGGAAGACTCGGCTGTTGGGAAACCTATTCCTCGGCGACGGGACTTGTCAAAACGACAAAAGAAGTGCTCGAGCAAAGCCGCAAACAGGGACGCAAGACGGTAATGGAAGATATGATCGGAGGAAACCTTGCGAGAGTTTCCGGCCGCACCGCGTTCGCCGCTCTTCGCAAAGAGGGTGACGAGGTAGCGCGCGAAGTCGTCGAAAAGTATATCGACGGTCTTGTCTGCGGTCTCGTCAATATCATCAATATATTCCAGCCGGAAGTTTTGTCTATCGGCGGAGGTATCTCCGGCGAGGGCGAGTATCTTCTCAATATGCTTCCCGAAAAAGTATTCGCCGAGACTTATTCGAGAGGCGACACTCCGCAGTGCAAACTGAAGATCGCCGAGCTCGGAAACGACGCGGGGATCATCGGCGCCGCCGCTCTCGGAAAATAAAGCCGGAAAAAAACGGGCTGCCGTAATCAGCGCAACGAAAAGCACATAAAAACAATATGGAAAAATCCGCAGGATTTTCTCCTTAAACGGAGAATAGAACCTGCGGATTCTCATTTTATTCGGATTTTGTCTCAAGCGGTGCTTTTCGTTCTGCACTGATCGCGGCAGTCAAATCTTGATTTATGTAGGATCCTCGAGCAGATACTCCTCAAGACACCATCCCTTGCGATGGATCGTTTCCGCCGCAAAGCGCCCGACGTATCTGAAACAGCACGGATCGAACGCGTGCCCCGTTATATCCTCTTT
>JAFXNX010000066.1 GCA_017529175.1 Clostridia bacterium | reverse complement strand
GGTATTTACCTGAATTTCAGCGATCCCTGGAGTAAAAAAGGGTATGCGTCTCGCCGCCTGACGTATCCGTCATATCTTAAAAAATACGCTTCGCTGCTTAATGTGTCGGGGAAAATATACGTAAAAACAGACAACGACGGACTGTTTGATTTTACGCTTGAATCTCTTGACTCCGAAGGCTGGAAGGTCGAATTCATGACGCGCGATCTTCACTCTCCTTCCGTTAGCGAACAGATCAGATCTTCAAACGTCATGACGGAGTATGAAAAAAAGTTTACAGAGCAGGGAATTCCGATAAAATATCTCATAGCCTCGCCTCCTACCGAATAATTTGTTCCTTCCGGGAAAGAATTATCTACGGAGATGAAATCGAGAAGGAGCGCCTGACATGAGCGGAAAGCGCGATTCAAAAAGAGACGAGGTATACAGACTTCTTGCAGAAATGAATATCGTACCGGAAGAACGTGCGAGGAAGCAGATCGAAAACTACAGATTCGATGAAAACACAAAGATCACTCTCCATCCCGATATGATAGAACTGAGGACCGAGTTTTCTGACGGTCAGCGTCAGGTGATGGGAATTCCTATTCAGGCTGCAGATAAAAAGCGGTCCGGCAATTGATTGCCGGACCGTTGCTTTTTATGTTTCATCAGAGTTTGCTTACGATGTTTTCGGTATCAGAAGCGATCATGAGTTCTTCGTTTGTGGGGATGAGGTAAACCTGAACTTTCGAGTTGTCTGTGGAGAGTTTTACGATGTCGGGCTGATGGTGTGCTTTTGCATTCACTTCCTCGTCTATTTCTATACCGAAATATGAAAGTTCGGAACATACTCTGTATCTTAAATTCGGGTTGTTTTCACCCATTCCCGCAGTCCAAACTATCGCGTCAAGACCGTTCATCGCAGCTGTATAGGCTCCGATGAATTTCTGGATCTGATAAGCGATAACGTCAGTGGTCAGGATAGCGCGCTTGTCGCCTTTTTCAGCGGCTGCTTCAATATCGCGGCTGTCGGAAGATATACCGGAAAGACCGAGGAAACCGCATTTCTTGTTCATGTACTCGTCCATCTCGGCAGGCGTGTAGCCCTCTTTTTCCATTATGTATGTTACTACAGCGGGGTCAATCGAACCGCAGCGCGTTCCCATGATTATACCGTCGAGAGGTGTGAATCCCATCGAAGTATCGAGGATTTTTCCGCCTTTGACAGCGGAGATAGACGAACCGTTACCGACGTGGCAGGTGATGATCTTGGTTTCTTCTGCGGGTTTGCCGAGGATCTTGATCATCTCGCGGGATACGAATCTGTGAGAAGTTCCGTGCGCCCCGTAACGGCGAATGTGATATTTCTCGAACATATCGTATGAGACGCCGAAAGTATAAGCTTTAGGAGGCATCGTCTGGTGGAACGCAGTATCGAAAACAAGCACTTGCGGCTTGTCGGGCATAACGTCCAGACATCCTTTAATACCCATAATATGTGCCCCGGTGTGAAGAGGAGCAAAACTGCGGCAGAGTTCAAGTTTTGCAAGTACTTCATCTGTGAGAAGAACGCTCTCGAAGAAGTAAGGACCGCCGTGGACTACGCGATGGCCGACTGCTTCGATCTCGCTCATATCGGAGATGACCGCGGCTTCAGAATTCGTAAGAATATCGATGACCGTTCTCATAGCGACGGAGTGATCGGGAAGGGAAAGCTCCTTTTTGAACTTTTCACCGTCTTCACCGCGTCTGTATTCGATCTTACCGTCAATACCTATTCGTTCGCAGATTCCTTTTGCGAGTACCGACTCGGTAGCGGTGTCAAATAGCTGATACTTGAGAGACGAAGAACCTGCGTTTACAACGAGAACCTTCATATAAAACTCCATTCCGCCGCGATTTGCGGCAATTTGACAGATCTTGAAAAATCTCCTATAATTATACTTAAATTAAGTATCATTTACAAGTGTAATTTTCCGTTTTGGAGGAATTAACAATTTATGAGCGGAGTCTGTGCCGTAATATGTGAGTTTGATCCACTCCATGCAGGTCACAAAAAGGTAATAGATCTCGCGAAAAGTACGTCCGACGTAGTTATTGCGGTACTCAGCGGGAATTTTACACAGCGCTCGCTGCCTGCAGCATTTGACAAGTACACGAGAGCACGCGCGGCGATCGCTTGCGGCGTCGATCTCGTCGTGGAACTTCCTTTCCCGTGGTCGTCCTCCAGCGTTGAATTCTACGCGTTTGGAGGTGTATCGGTCGCGCTTTCTATCGGAGCGGACTCCTTATGTTTCGGGTCGGAATGCGGCAACGTTGATATAATCAAAAAGGCTTCTGAATACTCTTGCTCTCCTGTCTTTATTGATGCTGCGTTCAATCAGCCGAACGATTCTGAAGTCGGCGCTGCAAAAGCGATCGATGAAGCGTTTCGCAAAGACGGATTCATTATAGGTAAAAACGATAAATTGGCGATAGAATATTTAAAATCCGTTTTGCGGTCCGGGTGCGAAGGGATTACTTTCAGTACCGTCAAAAGAGACAATGACGTTCCGGGTGCGTCTGATATACGTGAGATCATCTCCGGAAAAGGCCTTTCGTCCGCAAAAGATCTTATCGAGCCGGAAGCTTATGAAGTATATTCGTCCGAATCCGCCGTTCTTTCATACCGCGACAGATTTGAACTGATTTCTTTTCTGTATTTCCGTTTTTTCTTCGACGGGGATTTCAAAGGGATTTTCGAGGCATCTGGAGGCGTCGGGAACAGACTTCTTAAAACCGCCGCATCGTCTGAGACGCATCGTGTTTTTTTCGCTTCCGCTTCAACTAAGAAGTACACCGATTCGAGGATCAGACGCGCCGCACTGTATTCAATGATTGGCGTTAAAAAAAGTGATTTAACGTCGCCTCCTTCCTTTACGTATCTTCTCGCAGCTAATGACAAGGGAAGAAATTATTTGTCTCAGCTCGGCAAAGCAAAGATCCACGTTATCACCAAACCGTCTGACGTTCCGTCCGATCCCGTATCAAGACAAATCGCGTTGGAAATGAAAGCGGACGAACTGTATTCTCTCTGCTGCGATCCTCCGGCTCCATATGGGAGATTCATCAGATCGTCTCCATTTATAAAATAAAAAGGACGCCCTCAGATTAAGGGCGTCCTTTTTATTTGGTTTTGAATATTCTTACCGCGTTTTCATAAGTTATCTCCGCAATGTGCTCGGGAGTAGTACCTCTGATTTCCGCGAGCGCTTTAACGATGAGAGGAAGATAAGCTGACAAATTGATATCTCCTCTGTGAGGAGAAGGCGCAAGGTACGGAGCGTCAGTCTCGATAAGGATCATATCGTCGGGAACGATCGCGGCGACTTCTTTGACTTCTCTCGCGTTTTTGAAAGTCACCGTTCCGCCGAATGAAATGCAGTACCCAAGCCGTACGAGTTGTTTGCTCATTTCAGCGCTCCCGGAGAAACAATGAAACACTCCTTTTACGTGGGGGTGACGTCGAACCGTATCAAATGAATCTCCGTGCGCTTCTCTGTCGTGAATGACGACGGGAAGGGAATACTTTGCTGCCAGATCAATCTGACTGTCAAAGAAGAACTTTTGTCTTTCCCGGTCAGTCCCGTCGTAATGATAATCCAGACCGATCTCGCCTAGAGCGACGACTTTGGGATGTGAAAGGAGCATTTCGGTTTCTTTAAGAAGCTTCCCGTCGTCCTGCGGATCAAATAATCTTATATCCGAGGGGTGTATACCTACCGCGGCGTAAATGAAATCGAATTCTTCAGCAAGCTTCAGAGTAGAAGCGTTCGTTTCGGGTCTCGTACCGGCGCAGATTATCCTCTCGACGCCGGTTTCTCGTGACCGGCAGATCGCGCTTTGGGCTCCGCCCGGAAATGCGGCCGCGAATTTCGGATCGTCGTAATGAGCGTGCTGATGCTGTAGCCCTGCACGGAGAGGTTCACGCTGAAGCCCGTTTCGACCTTGAAGGTGACGTCGATTTTTTTCGGGGATTGGCCGATGACGAGAATGCCACGAACGGTGTCGCGCAAG
>JAFXNX010000065.1 GCA_017529175.1 Clostridia bacterium | reverse complement strand
GATCTCGACAGCGTAGGTGCACTCCACTCCGTTTACGGACACCTTTGCGCTGTGCATTCCGATATCCCAGCGGTTCTCATAGGTTTGGTCGTCGGAGTAAAAAACGTCGAATCCGCGCTCATGAAGGAGTTCGTCAAATGAGCCCTCGACCGTCTCGCCGCTCTTCAGCGTTACGACTATCCTGTCCGGTTTCGCATCGAACCGGAACCAATAATGCCATTCACTTTGATCGTCTGTAAACTCGCAGAAATAAATACGCGTGCCCTCGATAATGCTCACAGGGTCAGCGCTGACCGAGACAACCTCGTCCTGCGGAGCGGAGAGCGCTTCGAGAGGAACGCACGATAACACGATAAGCGCCGAGATAAGGATTGATAACAGTTTTTTCATAATACCCTCATTAAGATTTATAATCAATAAATAATTTTAGTACATTCAAAAACCGCCGTCAAGCGGAAAATATAACCGAAATATATGAACGGGCGCCGACGCGCGGCTCCCGTTCGCCTTTATTACGAGATAGTTTTCATAAGGAGCGCGACATCTTTCATATCGACGTGAGAGTCGCACGTCAGATCGGCTCTGACAAGACCTTTTTCATCGACGTCGTCAAGAAGCGCGATCACTCTGCGAAGAGCAAGGATATCTTTCACGTCGACGGCGCGGTCAGCGTTTACGTCTCCGGGAATGACAGGTGTTTCGACTTTGACGCTGCCGCACCTCAAAGATACGTCGAGCACACGGGATTCACAGTCTATCGCATTTTCATCCGAATCGATTATACCGACTGTATAAACGCCGTCTTCGGCATCAGAAGATACGCCGAACGAAAGCAGGGCGAGGTTTCCGTATCCCGAAAGGTCAAAATCGGGATCGTTCGCTTCAAACATTATTATTCTGAATGCAAGCCCCGAGGTGTCGACTCCCGCCGCGTCAAGCTTTTCAAGGGCGGAAGACGCCGCGGGTCCGAAAAGCTCCTCTTCCGTAAGAACTGGAGACGTAAAGAATGTTCCCCGCATGGATATGCCCTCTCCGAACGCAACGTCGGTAAGAGTCAGCACGCCGGGATCAAAGTAGATCATCGACCAGAATGAGTAAAGTCCCGTGTTTTCGGTCATATCAAGAGAAAGCACCGCGCTGTCTCCGGGAGCGCACATCGCGTCGGAAACCGAAAGCGAGAGTACGCCCGATGCAAATACGCCGGCGGGAAGCGCCGCAAAAAGCGCCGTCATCGCGGCGGCGAGCGCAATTGATACTATCTTCACAAAAGCGCGTCTCATCGCATACTTATCCTTTCCTTCACGTCTCTCGCGGTTTTTACTGCGTCACTATGATTTTATCACGTTTATTACAAAAAATCAATACGGGAAGCGGTCAAAATCCACAAAAATATCTTTCAGGTTGAACGAATTTTTCTTTTCCGTTGATTGACAAGACAATAAATATATAGTATAATTTCAAGTAAGTTTATTTGGAACTGCCCACCGCGGAGGTCATAATGGATAACATAAGAAAACCGAGAGGCACCATGGATATAATGGCGCCGGAAATATATAAATGGCTGTACGTTGAGAAAAAGCTGCGCTCCGTCGCGGAAAGATTCGGCTTCTCCGAGATAAGAACGCCCACGTTCGAGGAGCTTTCTCTTTTCAAACGTGGCGTCGGTGAAACGACCGACGTCGTGCAAAAAGAGATGTACACCTTCGAGGACCGCGAGGGAAAGGTCTTCGCGCTTCGCCCCGAAGGGACCGCGTCCGTGGTGCGCGCGCTCATAGAGAACGGCAGGTGCTCCGATACCTTCCCCATAAAGCTCAGCTACATTATCAACTGTTTCAGATATGAAAAGCCGCAGGCGGGCAGAAGCCGCGAGTTTTTCCAGTTCGGCACCGAAGTCTTCGGAT
>JAFXNX010000064.1 GCA_017529175.1 Clostridia bacterium | reverse complement strand
TCGCAAAAAGGCAATGATGGCGGGCATTTTGCCCGCCATTGATCGTTTGTTTGCGTTATCTGTTTGTATCTGTTATGCTTACGTCGTCTTTTTGGCTTTTCCTTATCATTGCCGCTCTAACAAGTTTGTCTTCGCTCTGAACCCGAAATTGTTTCGGGTTTATTTTTAATTTGCCGTCTTTGCCGCTTTGCAGATACTCCGTAAGCGCCGCCCTTTCATTCGGAAGCGCTTCCTCGATAACAAGATCGAGAAGAGTCTGCAATGCCTCGCCTATCTGACGCCCGCTGTAACCGAGCGCGATAAGGTCGTCGCCCTTCACGGCGAGATCTTTACGCGACAAGCACTCTTTGTCATCTACGATCTCTTGCGCGATCTTTATCACCTCGTCCGCCGTATCGCCCCACGCCGTGCCGAGCGCCGAATGAGCCGACGAGTCTGCTTTCTTTACTTTGCAAAGCATTATTATCTCGTCAAGCGAAAGTATCTTGAAAAGGCGCTTCACGGCTTTCTTTGTCGCATTAAGCGGTCTGTCGTGAAGAGAGCACAAAAGGGATACCAGCCGGACGGTCTCGTTGTCCGCGCGCATACGGCGAAGCCATTCCTTCGCGATATCCGCGCTGACGGCGGGATGTCCTCTGTAGTGGCGGACGCCGGACTCCTCTTCGGTGAAGCAGTACGGCTTCCCTATATCGTGAAGAAACATCGTAAGACGAAGAACTTTGTCAGGCTCAATCGCTTCCACGGTCTTCGCTATATGGGTATACGCGTCGTATATATGATAACGGTTTTTCTGATCGAATCCTACGCACTTTTCCATTTCGGGAATGATCGTGCAGATAACGTCGGAATACTCCGTCAGTATCTTAAATACGTTCTTCCCGCAAAGCAGTTTTTTGAACTCGGTAAATACGCGCTCGACCGATACTTTTTCAAGAAGCGCGCGGTTTCTGTGTATAGACGCGGCTGTATCCTCTTCGATATCGAACCCGAGGACGGACGCAAAGCGGAGCGCGCGGATAATGCGAAGCGCGTCCTCTTTGAAGCGGCGCTCCGGCTCACCCGTGCATCTTATGAGACGCCTTGCCATATCGTCCCTTCCGCCGAAGGGATCGACGATCGCCCCTTTGCGGCTCATGGCGACGGAGTTCACCGTAAAATCCCGGCGGGAGAGGTCGTCTTCGACGTTATCCGAAAAAGTGACGCTCTCGGGATGGCGCGAGTCGAGATATTCTCCGTCGCGCCTGAACGTTGTGATCTCTACCGGCACACCGTCAGATATGACCGTCACCGTGCCGTGCTTTATCCCCGTTTCGATCACGCGTAGGTCGGAAAAAACTCTTTCCACCTCATCAGGCGGCGCCGAGGTCGTAACGTCGTAATCGGAGACCTCTCTTCCTATAATCGAGTCGCGGACGCATCCGCCGACAAGATAGGCGGGATATCCCGCGTTATCGAGCCGCTCAAGTATCGACAAAACGTTTTCGGGTATCATGCTCCACTCCTCCTTCTTTTGCTTATGCGTTATTGTATCACAGATAGTGTACTGTTGTCAAACGCCGCCCGGAAAAATCAATTCAAAGTATTTACAGTTGACGCAGTCTGTGCTATACTCTGTATATATAACATCTATTAAGGATGGCGCCGAAATGAAAACGAATCAGGAAAAGACCCCGAGATGGAAAAAGAAGGACATACGAAGAGTAAGATCGCTCTCTCCCATGACCGTCATAGTTCCGTTTATCATGAAACAGAGAAACGAAAGCTCTAATCTGATGGCGGATACGATAAACATAGCGAAGCTCGAAAAATATATAAGAGAAAAGCAGACGGAAAACGGGATGACGAATCTTTCCATGATGCACGTCCTTATCGCCGCATATTGCAGGACCGTCTCCCAGCGCCCGGCGCTCAACAGATTCGTCCGCGGTCAGCGCGTATATACGAGAAGATCCATCGAGATCTCGCTCACGATCAAAAAAGAAATGACGACCGAGTCTCCCGATACCGTCGTAAAGATAGTCGTTATGCCGGACACGACGCTGAAAGAAGTGTATGAAAAGCTAAACGACGTCATTACGAAGTACAGAGCCGATCCCGGCGGCGACTTCGACGAGACGGCGGGAGCGCTCAGCCATATCCCGTCTCTGATCCTTCGCGGAGTCGTCGGATTTTTGCGTTCGATGGACTATTTCGGACTTATGCCGAAATTCTTACAGAGAGTAAGCCCGTTCCACTGTTCGATGTTCATATCGTCCATGGGCTCACTCGGCATCCCCGCGATATATCACCATCTGTACGACTTCGGCACTTGCCCGGTCTTCGTCGTTTTCGGCGCGAAGCGCCGCAGATACGAGGTCAATCCGGACGGCACGATATACAAACATAAGTATATGGACATAAAACTGACGTGCGACGAGAGGATCTGCGACGGATTCTATTACGCGTCCTCGTTCAAGCTGTTCAAAAGCGTCCTGAACGATCCGTATCAGCTCGACACACCGCCCGAGACAGTCGTTGAAGACATCAGATGAGGGACGCGCCTGAACGCTTTGATGCAGACTCAAACAAACGCTTTTCTTCCGCAAGCCGCCTTCGCGCGCTCGGCGTGTTCTGTAAAGACAGGACGTGTACGGTAAAGGATATCTCGCGCGGCACCGGAGTGTCGAAGGTGACCGCAGCGAGAATGATCCGCTCTCTGTCGGAAGAAGGACTAATAAAGAAGAAATACTACAGACCGGTGTCGGGCAGAGGCGTGAAGCCGGAAAGATACGCTCTCTCCGACAAGGTATCGTGCCTTCTTATCGACAAAAGAACGGAGTCCGCCGGCATATTCTTCTATTCCCTGCCGTCCCTTGAACGCACAGGCGTTGTGCCGAAGATCCGCTCTGACAGACCCGCGCACGACAAGAGGTCCGTTCTGTCGGAAGAATGTATGAAAGAAGCGGCAAATTCCGGCGTCGCCCTGATATCGGCGTCCGTCCTCTCCGACGACGGCGCGGCCACTTTTGAAGATGCGGCGGCATTTCGCTTCG
>JAFXNX010000063.1 GCA_017529175.1 Clostridia bacterium | reverse complement strand
GATCGTAGCGCGAGGAATGGGCGGTTACTGCTTTGAGGTCAACGGTCTGCTTTCCGCTTTTTTCAAGGATTGCGGATTTGAAGTCACCGATTATTTCGCCAGATATCTTCGCGGAGAACCCGAGATACCGATGAGACGCCACCGCGTCATGTCGGTAAAAACGCCCGACGGCAGTTATTTCTGCGATATAGGAGTCGGTCAATCCGCTCCGCGCTATCCCCTGCTTATGAAAGAGGGGTTCGTTCAGGAGCAGTTCGGCGAAACGTACAAGTTTGAACGCGACCCGGATCTCGGTTGGGTGCTTTACGATCTGCACAAAGGAGAATGGAGAGAGTTTATTTCCTTTACCGAGGACCGCGTCTACGAGGTCGACTTCATACAACCGTCCGTCTTTTGCGAGCTTCACCCGTCGTCACCTTTCAACAAAGTTCCGATGATAGCGATAAAGACCCCCGACGGAAGAAAAACGATTGACGACCGCCTCTACAAGGTCTTTGAGGGCGATCGAGTCGTTCATTCCGAGGACGGGATCTCCCCGGAACGGTATCACGAACTGTTAAGAAACGAGTTTTATCTGAACGTCTGAGAGGTTGAGTCATGCTTTTTTCGAGCAGCACGTTTCTGCTTTTCTTTCTTCCCGCTCTGTTTATTCTATATTACGCTTTCCCGAAAAAATGGATAAACGTCAAGAACCTGATCCTTTTATCTTTCAGCATAGTCTTCTACGCCTTCGGCGGGGTCAGGTTCCTCTTTCTTTTACTTGCTTCGATACTGGTCAACTATCTCGGCGGTCTCGGATGCGGTCTGGCTGTAAAAAAAGGTTCAAAAAAGACGTTTCTCATACTCGCGGTCGCCGTAAACCTCGGCCTTCTCGCGTATTTCAAGTACGCCGGATTCTTCACTGAAGCTCTTGCGTTTACCGGGATCCCGATCCTGAAGGTCACCCTTCCGATCGGTATATCGTTCTTTACGTTTCAGGGAATGAGTTACGTCATCGACGTTTACCGCGGCGATGCCGGAATGCAGCGCGACCCGCTCAAAGTCGCGCTTTACGTTTCCCTCTTTCCGCAGCTCGTCGCGGGTCCGATCGTCCGTTACACGACCGTAGAAAAAGAGATTTCGGCACGGTCAACGACAATTGCCGACGTGTCACGCGGCCTGCAAAGATTTATACTCGGTTTCGGCAAAAAGATGCTCCTCGCCAATGCGATGGGCGCGATCGCCGACAAAGTCTTCGGACTGACGGGAAACGAAATTCTCTCTACCCCTTTGGCATGGGTCGGCGCGATAGCGTACACCCTGCAGATCTACCTCGATTTCTCCGCTTATTCGGATATGGCGATCGGAATGGGAAGGATGTTCGGTTTTCATTTTCTCGAGAACTTCGATTATCCCTACACCGCTTCGTCGGTAACCGATTTCTGGAGACGGTGGCATATTTCCCTGTCGACCTGGTTCAGAGATTACGTCTACATACCGCTCGGAGGAAACAGACGCGGTAAAGGACGGCAAATATTCAATCTTGCCGTCGTGTGGGCGCTTACCGGCCTCTGGCACGGCGCAAACTGGACTTTTATCGTATGGGGGTTGTATTTCGGTATTATCCTGATCCTTGAAAAATTTGTTTTCGGCGGATTCCTCAAAAAAATCCCCGCGTTTTTCGGGCATATTCTTACGCTTTTTATCGTCATTATCAGCTGGGTGATTTTCAGGAGCGACAGCATTTCGGACGCTATCCGCTACGTCGGAGTTATGTTCGGGGCAGGCGGCGGAGACGTGAGAGAGACGGTTTATTTTTTGATTGAGTACTTACCCGAGTTCGTTCTCTGTATCGTCGCATGTCTGCCTCTGAAAAAGGTCGTTGAGCGTGCTCTCGGGAAAAAAGCGGAAAAATCCCGCTTTGCGCGTGTTCTTATCGAAATCGGTCCGAAACTTTTCGCAGCCGTCGTTTTTGCGTTAGCGTATCTGAAACTCGCGACGGGAAGTTTCAACCCGTTCATCTATTTCCAGTTCTGAGGGGGGTGAGCAAATGAAAAGATCAAAAGCGTGGTCGGTGCTCGACGGAGCGTTTGTTTTCATCTTTTTTGCGGCTCTCTGTCTCGTCGCCGTTCTCACAGTCATCAGACCTAAAACAGAATATTCGTTCTTTGAAAACCGCAATCTCGCCGCCTTCCCCACTTTGAGCGGCGATTCCGTCCTCGACGGAACGTATTTCAAGGATCTCGACACGTATATACAGGATCACGCCGCCGGACGTGAACGCTGTCTCAAGGCGGACATGTTAATCAATCTGTACGTCCTTCACCGCCCCGTCATAAACGACAGAATAGTCGTATCCGACAACGTTCTTCTTCCATTTCTCGATTACGCGGCCGTTGATTCCGATTCGATCAACGCCGGAGCGGAGGCCGTATCTGAGAATCTGCTCCTTCACTCCGAACAAGTGAGG
>JAFXNX010000062.1 GCA_017529175.1 Clostridia bacterium | reverse complement strand
TTCGTTTATAGCAAAAAGGCGATTTTCATATTTTAAAGCATCATTTTACGTTTATCCGTATTATTTTGTGCTTATCATCAGACTTTATGCTGCCTTATTTCCTTACAGGGTCGCCTTTTTGCGATCTGGACTTTTTTTACAGCCCCTTTGACCACTTTAAAAACCTTCGGGAAGGTTTTGAAAGTCGAATGGCGGTATTGTTCACGCTAACGGATAAGGCCCGAAGTTTTTAACTCCCGACCCCTGAAAACTACCTCTGCGACTTCGGTATGAATTCTCCGTCGTAGTGTTCGCCGAGATATGCTCTGTATACGTGTATGGTGTCGAACACGGGCGCCCACTTGCCGTCGCCTCCGGCACAGACGAATATGTACCGTTTGCCGCTCGACACGACTTTCGCCATAGTGACGAGGCAGTTGCCCGCTTCTCCTGTGAATCCGGTCTTTCCGCCTATGACCTCGATCTTTTCGTCGAACTCCTCCGATCCATCGAGCCGCTCGTAAAGAAGGGTGTGGTGCAGTTCGATACCGTCCGGATGAGCTTCCGTTTTAGAGGTGACGTACTCCGGCGTTCCGAGCACTTCGGAAACGAGCGGATTATCCATCGCCGCCCGCATGATGATCGCCATTTCAACGCAGGTCGTATAGTGGTCCGCGGCGTGAAGTCCGCTCGCATTCGAGAAGTGAGTGCCTTTAAGTCCGAGCTCTTCGCACTTCTCGTTCATCAGCTTTGCAAACTCCGCCTCGCTCCCCGCGGTAAACTCCGCGAGTCCCCCGGTACCGTCGGCGCCGGACGGAAGGATCGCGCCGTAAAGAAGATCCTTGAATGTAAGCACTTCACCCGGCGCAAATCCCGCGCTCGAAGCGTTCGCTTCATACGCCTTTGCGACGATATCGTAATCCATAGAGTAAGTGCCCGAAAGGTCTTTACACTTTTCAACCGCGACGAGCGCCGTCATGACTTTCGTCATCGAGGCGGGGTAGATCGTTTCCCCTTCTCCTTTTGCGGCGACTATCGTATTTGAATCGACGTCGATGAGCACCGCGTGAGTGCAGGAGATCTCGTCTCCCAGCTCCTTCGTCAAGTCCGTTCTGACCGCGGGAGGATATACTTTCGCCGACGGCGGTTCCGCTTCGGTCTCGGGAGGCGACGTCGCCTCGTCGGTTACGGCGCCGGTGTCCGCGGACGGCGCTCCGGCGTCGGACTTGCCCGTCGACGATGCGATGATTATTATGAGGATAATAACGGCGATCACCGCGCCGATGAGTAAATATTTCTTTTTCTTATCTTTTTTGACGTACTCTGCCGAGTGCGTTCTGACTCCCGGCCTTGATGTGCGGGGCGGCGTCTGCCTCACAGCTCCGCTCGGCCGTATTCCGCTTTGCGGCGGGATGGCGGCGGGACGGCGCGGCGCGGCGGGTTTTGCGGTACGCGGCGGTATGTCGCGTCTTGCCCGCGGCGCATTTTGCGGCGCCTGACGTCTTTCGGGACGCGGCGGCGTTTTCACAGACGCCCCGGACGCGGGCCGTCTTCCCCCGGCGCCGTATGCCGCGCCGTAATAGCCGCCCGGCACTCTGTCCGGGTATACCCACCCTTCGTCGTCGGGCTCTCGCCTTCTATTGTTTATATTGTTGTCACTCATCATCTAACTCCGCTGAGGATTCTTGCGAACGGGTGCGCGCACCCTTTTGACTATTTTATCAAAAAAACGCTCTTTTGTCATCTGTTTCGGCGCAAAAATACGCCGATGAGTCAAAATTCACACTTTGCACAAATATTAACGTCTGTTTTGTACGGCGCCGCTTTGCATTATTATTCCTTCATACCGCCATTTCGCTCAAAAAACTATTGATTTCACGTTTTCTTTGTGATACAATATTTTAATAATATCCTTCGCTCGTATAATACGCGCGAGGCAAAGTAATTCTGTATATTCCGAGAGGTACGGTCATGGAACTTACTACCGTAAGAGAACTCTTCAAAGAGAAAGAAAAATACGCAGATAAAACGGTCAAAGTCGGAGGATGGGTACGCAGTATCAGAGCGTCGAAGAATTTCGGCTTTATCATGCTGTCCGACGGCTCGTTTTTCGAACAGCTCCAAATAGTATATTCGGACGCGCTGCCGAATTTTGAGGCAATATCCAAATTCAACGTCGGCACGGCGCTCATAATCGAGGGAACTCTGCTTCTCACTCCCGAGGCAAAACAGCCGTTCGAGATACAGGCGACGTCCGTCGTCGCGGAAGGCGCGTCAACGCCCGACTACCCGCTTCAGAAGAAGCGTCATTCGCCCGAATTCTTGCGCACCATCTCTCATCTGAGACCGAGGACAAATCTGTTCCAGGCGGTGTTCCGCGTCAGATCCCTCGCGGCGTACGCTATACATAAATTCTTCCAGGAGCGAAACTTTGTCTACGTCCACACGCCGATCATCACATCGAGCGACGCCGAGGGCGCGGGCGAAATGTTCCGCGTAACGACTCTCGACGGCAACGATATCCCGAGAACGGAAGAAGGGGACGTCGACTACTCCAAGGACTTCTTCGGAAAGAGCGTAAACCTTACGGTCTCCGGTCAGCTCAACGGAGAGACTTACGCGATGGCTTTCCGTAACATCTACACGTTCGGTCCGACCTTCCGCGCCGAGAACTCGAACACGACGCGCCACGCGGCTGAATTCTGGATGATAGAGCCGGAGATCGCTTTCGCAGACCTTGAGGACGACATGGAGCTCGCGGAGGATATGCTGAAATACATAATCCGCTACGTTATGGAAAACGCTCCGGAAGAGATGGCGTTCTTCAACTCGTTCGTCGACAAAGGACTTATCGAGCGTCTTGAGGCGGTAGCATCGTCAAACTTCGGCAGAGTTACATACACGGACGCGATAAAGCTTCTTGAAGAAAACAACGACAACTTTGATTATAAAGTATACTGGGGATGCGATCTCCAGACGGAGCACGAAAGATTCCTCACCGAGCAGATATTCAAGCGCCCCGTCTTCGTCACGGACTATCCCGCGGATATAAAGGCGTTCTATATGAAGCAGAACGACGACGGCCGCACTGTCGCCGCGATGGACTGTCTCGTTCCGGGCATCGGCGAGATCATCGGCGGAAGCCAGCGTGAGGACGACCTTTCCAAACTCGAGCGCAGAATGGACGAGCTCGGAATGAACAAGGAAGACTACGGTTACTATCTCGATCTTCGCCGTTACGGAAGCGCGCGCCACGCGGGATTCGGTCTCGGCTTCGAGAGATGCGTTATGTATCTTACCGGAGTTGCGAATATAAGAGACGTCATCCCG
>JAFXNX010000061.1 GCA_017529175.1 Clostridia bacterium | reverse complement strand
CTGCGCGAAAGCGGCGACGTCGTCTTCGCCCTTCGCGTTTGATAGAAGAAAATTGAGCTGATATACGCTTCCGCCTTCATAAATCGCGCTCCAGCCTCCGAGCGGCAGGTAATTGCCGTCTTCGTCCGTTTCGGGCTCATCCGTTACGTTTCCGTCCTCGATCTTTCGCGACAAAAGACGGATGCTGTCGGAAGAGAACGAATATTCCATCGTCATCTCGCCGACGGACCTCGCTGTGCTCCTGTATCTTGCAAGAGTGACGCCTATCGCCGCCGCGGCGGTGATGAAGACGATCAGCGCGGCGGTGATCAGAAGATGCGAAGACTTTTTCCTTGCGACGTTTTTCATCATTCGCCTCCGGTCAGTTCTGATCGTAACGGGTTATCCCCGCGGAGACTGTGTTGTTCGTGAACGTACCGCCGTATATCTGGAACGAACCTATGTTGTTCCAGAAAGCGTCGCCGCGCGATCCGGTAAACGAACCGCCCTGGACGATGATACGTCCGTCGCCCGCTCCCGCTTTCCCGAATATCTCGAGAGCGTAAGCGTTCGCGCTCGTGACGATGCTCTCGCCCTTTACCGTGACTGACGCGCCCCAGTCGTAAACAGCTTCGACGTAAATACCGTCTCCGGTGTCCGTCCAGCCGCTTCCCGAGGCTCTCGCCGCGGCGTAAGGACCGTTGCCTATGACCGTGGAATCTATGATATTAACAGTCCCGCCTTTGACGGCGATGCCTGTGATACCCTCAAGTCTGCTTCCGCTGATAAGAGTCGTCGACTGCTGTTGAGGCAGATAGAGCGACGAGTACTTACCGCTTACCGTGCTGTTGAGAACGACGATATCCGTACCCCAGCGGTTTGTCGAGCCCTGTCCGGATATTCCGGCGTAGGTCGTACTGTTTATCGTGCAGTTTTCGACCACAAGACGCGAAGGCGCTTCGGATATATCTCCGTTGCCCATAATGAACACCGTCAGGTTCTCGGTCTCGAGGTCGCAGTTGTAAAGTCTTACGACGGAATCGCTTCCCGCGCCTCCGTTGTCGGCGATATAAACTGCCGTATCGCAGGCGGAAACTGCGACGTTGCTTATCGTGACGTCCGCGCATACCGCGTCGATCGCGATACTCGATACGCGTCCTTCCACACCGCTCGTATTGCCGTTGCCGATGATCTCGCCGTTTATGATAGTAAGCTCGGAGCCGCCTCTTGCGCGGATCATCGAATAATCGGTCTCGCTTCCGGTATACGTTATACCGAATCCGTTGAGGTCGAGAGTCGCCGACGCGCCCGTGTCAAGAGTGAGCGCCGATGAAAGCTCTATATCGCCCGCGAGCTCGAGAACTTCAACGTTATCGTTTGAAAGCGCGCTGCGAAGTTCCTCTTGCGAGGAAACAAGGTCGACTCTCGACGGAAGATTTACGGCGGTAACTGTGAAATTCGCTATGATGTCGCCGAGTTCTCCCGAGAGCGACGTATCGAAATCAATACCCGATTCGATCTCGCTGTACGTGCAAAGATACGCCCATACGCCGTGATCGTTCCCGTCGACCGAGACCGGATAGAAAACGTAGTTCTGTCCTACGGTAACGGCGTCGTTCATGTCGATCGTTCCCTCGTATCCGTCGTGAGACGAGACGTCCTCGAGTAGTTCTTCGACAGTCGTGCTTCCCACGGATACAAGGTTTCCGGTCGCGCCTTCTCCGTCAAGATCGAAGACCGCGCGGTCAAGATCGTATTCAATGGGACGCAAATACTCGTTTATCGTGGCGATACCGCCCGTGACGGTCCCGCGGAAATAGTATCCGACCATATCGTATACCCATTCCCATTTTATCGGAACGTCGCTGTGATATTCATCGGAAAGGATAAGTTCCATCCCGGGAAGGAGCGTGTAATCGTACGAGTCCTCCTCGGTCGCGCCGAGATAGATGCGCGATACGTTCTCGTTCTCTACGACGCGCGACGTATCCGCGTAGAAGAAGATACGCTTTCTGAGCTCGTCGCGCTCCATCTGGAGCTTTGACGCGGTAACGTAGACCCTTACGCTGTCGCTCGACGAAGTGTTGTCTATCGTCAGCGGAACGATGCCGGAAGTACCGGGCGCCACATTTACCGTATGGTCGCTAACGGAGATATTCTCCGGATCGAATCCCCACGCTTCCGCTCTGAAGGTGAGACTGCTCACCTTTGATACGTTCGTATACCACGCGCTCGTCATTGCGAACAGGAGTATCACGACGATGAGAAGCGTCGCGCCGGCAAGGATCGCCTGCCTGCGTACCATCTTCTTCATTCGTCCGATATCGCGCCCTCCGGCGCCTTTGCCCGACGCTTCAGCGGACGATGGATCAGGAATTCTTTCCCTCCGGATATTCAGTTTTGTCATCAGATGCTTCAGCATTTCTGTGCAATTCCTTCCATAGCTCGCGTTTAAGCGTCTCGTAAATGTCGTTATAATCTTTAACAGTCAGTGTCTTATAACCCGGTAACAATTGATTTTCCGGGGAATTTTGCTCTTTTGCCAGCTGTTCGAGCGCTTCGTCCAGTTCTCCGCGAATGTTGCGGCCGACCGAATACAATATCAGTCCGGCTATCAGCAACACCGGTATGACTATAAGCGCCAGAAATCCGATCTTACCCGATAAAAAAGACAGCAATGTTGTAAAGACACCTCCCTTTTCGGTATACCAGATCACTCTTCCGATCAAGT
This sequence comes from Clostridia bacterium, assembly GCA_017529175.1. Next base: position 11,714 of record JAFXNX010000061.1, on the reverse strand, counting down.
TCTCCTCTTGAACGAAATAGGGGTCTGACGAGTTGTTCGCGTCTCCGCGGCTCTCAAGATACTTTACGCCTGCGCCGTCTGTACTGACAGAGACCACTCTGTGGGTGACGATCGACCCGTAATGAGACGCTTCGCGGGATCTGAAACATATTATGTCTCCCGTTTCTATATCGTCAATGTCTGTGTTTTTACTGATGAGCACAGCGCCGACAGGTATCGTCGGCTCCATACTGCCGGTAACAACTCTGAATACGCTGTAACCGAACAGATTGACGTACCCGTTCACAAGAGTCTGAACGGTAACGACAACGCAAAGCAGCACGGATGCCGCAAGCGCCGCCATCGATATGAAATACATCCGGGGAGACTTTCCCTCGTATTCTTCCTCCGGATCGCCCTCGGCGACCCTTTTTCTCTTTTTGATCATTTGTCGGATCCGGCAAGCTCCAGGTTAAGTACAAAATTTGCGTCTCCCGAGCTTGACGCCGAACAGTCGTCGTCCTGCCCTTCGAGCCATATAAACATTCTTATCCTCTGAGGCGTGTTCCTTGTAAGTTTGGTTATATAAACGTCATCCGTGGCACCCGACGTCGCGATATTCTCAATGATCTTCAAAGCGCTGACGTGACCCGCCGTCGCATTCGCGTACAAAGTTGAAGTGCGCGTGAAAAACTCGGCGGTCGTGATATACGGAATGACCTGATTTTGCAGGTAATCCTTATAGAATTTGTTTTCGGCGGTGATGGTCGTGAGTCCGGACGCTCCGCTGATACCCGCCTGGAACATCTGGTCGAGCTGTCTCTCGCCGTTTAAAAGCTTCCATGTGTTTCTGCCCTGAACGGTCAGGATGCCGCTCACGTCGGCTTCATATACAGTCTGCATATAAGCGTCGTATCCGAGAGGCGACGTTATGCAGTACTCGCCCTGCTCAAGCGACGGGTTTATATGGAACGTACCGTTCGGCTCGTATATCGTGAACCTGTTGGATGCGGTGAGGTCGGGTTCTTCTCCCGCTTCACAGTATCTTCCGAGGAGCTTGCGGTATCTCGACTCGAATGCGGCGCTCCTCGAATACTCGAGAGTGTCCGTGTCCTTCGCGGAGTCGTTGTTCGCAAGAAAACCGACTCTCGCGATAGACTCTATGACTCCCGACGTCGAGCCGAGTGAAAAACCGGTGAACGATTCTTCGTCCTCTACTGCCGGCGGCAGCTCGAGCAGACTGCTTCCCTCTTTGGATTTTACGTCCGCTGAAACGCGGACCTTGTAATCCGAACCGGGGGACACTACCCAGAAATCGAGATATATATACTTACCGCCGATATGCGGGTCGGTAACGTTTGCAAATTCCAGCGTCCTGTCCATCGTGAACTTCGATGCGTCGTTCAGCGCTCCGCTCGCGCTGTCGTAAGTCGGCATGAACCAGGAAACGCCGTCGGCGGTCGAGACGGGAGTGATGCCCGCGAGGTCCGCCAGATAATCGTAACTCTGATAATGTGAAAAGATCAGGTTGTCGCTGAACTCTCCCGGATAGTGGACCGTGACGTTCTCTCCTCCCTCGCTCACCTGTCTTGTGAGGTCCGGCGCGAGTAGGATCGTCGTTCCTCCGGCGATAGTGACCTGAGCGCCGCTTATCGAGGGACTGCTCGAGATCGTCATCCACGCGTACGAGACGGAGACTGCGACTATAACGATGATTATCAGCGTTATTATCGCTATGAAGAGCTTTGCCGACATTTTCTTCATCGTCGGTTGCATCTTCCATCCCCCCTCCGGTTGTACTATCTGATGTCTACTTTCTGCGCGTGCCGTCTGCGACGCTGTTCTTCGCGTTCAGCTTCCGCGCGGCGCGCAGCCTCCGCCTGACGCCGTCTCATTTCAAGACGCGACGCAAGCTCGGACGCAAACACGGTGATGAGAGTCGATACTCCCTCGAGCGCTTCGCGGTCGCGCTCTACGAGCGCCTGATATTCGGCGTTCTCGCGCTCCTCGGCTTCGCGCCGTTCACGCTCTTCTTCTTCAAGTTTGGCAAGGCGTTCGCGTTCCGCCTTTTCGAGCTCCTCGCGTTTTGCCTGCTCCGCTTCGCGCTGCAGACGTTCGCGTTCCTCACGGCGTCTCTGACGCTCGCGGCTCTGTTCTTCTCTCTTGCGCTGCTCTTCTTCTTCGAGAATGCCCGCGGCGTCGGCAAAGTCTTTTATTCCCTCCGCCTGCTTCTCTCTTGCCTCTTCACGCAGACAACTCTGCTCGAAGAGATTCGATTCGAAATAGCTTATGTCCTCGCGGAACAGAGCCGTACGTCTGCGGTCCTCGAGTTCGCGCTCGGCGCGCTCAAGCTGCAGTCTTTCCTGCTCCGCTTCTTTTTCCTGACGTATGCGCTCGCGTTCCGCGGCTTTTTCCTGTTTGATGCGCTCGCGCTCCGCCGCGGCTTCCGCCTTCAGTCTTTCGCGCTCGGCTTTGCGGCGGGCTTCCTGCTCTTCCACGAGGCGGCGGCGTTCCTTCGCCTCTTCCTTCATGAGCTGAGCCTTCGTCATCTCTTCGATGAGGACCTTTCTCACCTCGACGTCGGGCAGATCGTAGTCCTCCGTCAGCTCCTCGATTATCTCCTTGATGAACTTCGGCTTGAGGGTCTTACGTTTCTCTTTGCTCGGAGAAGGCAGTTTTCTGTCCGCCTCATCCTCGAGATAACCCTTGAGAACGAGGTAGTTGAAAAGAATGTTATGATAAATATCGCGCTCGAATTTTTCGTTGATCTCGGGATTCTGCTCGACGACCTTGATCGTATATCCGACCTGATCGTACTTCTTTAAGAAGTTGAGCAGTTCGAGCACTTTCTTATAGTCTTTGTTTCTCTTTAAGATATTAGTCTTGTTGATCGCGCCTTTTACACGCGGCAGCTGCGACATCTGCTGCGAGAACGTGCTTCTCATGAAGGCGCTGAGTATACGGTAAATCTTCGAGATGGTCGCGAAAACCTGCTCGTTCTTATTGTCCGTATCGAGCGTGCTGTCAATTTCCTTGATATGGATGAACGTGTCCATGTGGACGTGTTCTGTCGCGCTGTCCATATCGGAGCGCACCTTGAGCTTCGCGCCGAACTCGTCGCTCATCGCTTCAAGAAGCGCGTCGTGTCTTATCTTTACGAATCTGTACGCGAACTCCATCGTCGTAAAGACGAGACGGTTCTCGTAAAGACCGATCGAGTCCTCACGGTATCTCTGCATGAGGCGTCCGGGGCGAATGTCGCCTGACGTCTCGTGATACTCGTCGACGAGGTTTGCGTGCTGCGCGAGGTGGCGGACCGTTTCCGGTCCCGCTTTTTTAGCGTTCGCCACGTTGACGATCAGCTCTTCTTCCTTGATGACGTTACGCGGGCTCTCAACAATGTTCTGAAAAGCGGTCAGCGCTTCCTCAACGGCGTCGACCCATTTGAGGTCGACTATCTTTACAAGTTTCCTGTTTGAGAACTGGAACTCGTTGTCCGCCCTCGAGATCGAGTCCATAAAGAACTCGTAAAAGTCGGTGCTGCCTATGGCGCGGACTATGCTTTTGACAAATTTATTGTATATCGGGTCGATAAGAGATTCCTCTTCCACGAGCATCTCTTTTGCATCGTCCTGCGCCATTGGCTCACCTCCGGGTATAACTCCGCTCTTCGCGGCGTCAGTTGCTCTTCTTCAAATGGTCTATGTATTCCTTGCAGATCGGCATCTTGTTCTTGCCGAACATACGGTCAAGGTATGAGTTGAATTTCGTAAGCTCGTCCTTCATGAATTCAAGACTGAGAGACTCGAATTTACGAAGCACCTTCTTCGCCACGATAAAGTCTATCGCCTGTATCTCCGTTCCGCCGCAGGCGATGAAGCAGGGCACGAAGTCCTTGAGCTGCTTCATGATACGGTTACCGAACGCAAGACGGAAATTCTTGATAAGATAAGCGTTGACTTCCTCGAGCTTGTCGAGCATTTCCTCGGATACAACATAGTCGCGCTTTGCTTGGTCAAACAGAGCGTTGAGATGGTCCGTGGAAACGCAGACCTGATATGCCGGCTCGCACTCGAAAGCGTCGGCGCGGCTGTCAAGGTCGATCGGGATGGCACGGTCGTAAACCTTATCGGCGACGGCGAACGTCGAGTCGTCGTTATTGATCGTACCGACGAACCAGATGTTGTCGCTGATCTGTACCGTGCCTTTGTTGATAAGGACGGGGTCGTTGTCCCACATAGCCGTTACTATGTCGACCTTCCACTCTTCCTTACGCGGCATTTCAAGTATGGAGAGCATCTCCGCGAAGTAGTACTCGACACGCGCGATGTTCATCTCGTCGAGGATGACGAAGTGAGGATCGCGGTAGAAGTTTCCTTCGTATATCGCGCGAAGGAAGTCCGTCTCCATATATTTTCTTGTGAACTCGTTGTAGTAGCCGTAAAGCTCGGTACGTTCACGCCAGCTCGGCTGGACGGATACGACCGTCGTGTCGATGCCGACGAATTTACCGAACGCGTACGGAAGCGAGGTCTTACCTGTACCGGATATACCCTGCAGAATTATGATGCGCGCCGTTCCCATCGAGGCGACGTAGTAGCGCATCATATCGAGCTCGTAGTACAGATGGAGCTGAGACGCGGAATAGCGTCTGAACTTGTCGCAGAATTCCGCAAGAGTGATAGTATCGTCGTATTCCGGCGGCTGATATTCCATCTTATAAAAGTTGTCGACTGACGTAAGACGGAAGAATCTGCTGTCCTCCGGATTGACGCAGGGCGAATCCATAGTGTTGCGGTTGGCGTTCGGAATATAAGTCTCCTCTTCGCCTTCCTCTTCCTCTTTTTCTTCGCCTTCCGCTGACTCTCCGGTACCGATACCGAGTTCGTCTCCGAGCGCCTCGGGCGTTATGCCGAGAGACGCGGCTTTCATCTGCAAGAGCTTATCCTTCTCGTAGTTTGCGCGAAGAAGGTCTCTTTGCAAAGACTTGACCTGCTTTGCGAGTTCGTCGTATTTTTTCACGGAAACACGGAAACGGAACAGTTTCTTGAGGAGCTTGAACAGAAGGAACAGAAGAAATACAGTTGCCGCAACGAGTATCACCTCGGTTATAACGAGCATTACCCACTCGAATACCGAAAACTCACCGCTCATCTCCTGGATGATCTTATAACGCCCTTTGAAGTCGAAAAGATACTTCACGAAGTCGAAAAACGCTATAAAGATCTGTATGAAAGACTTGAAGACCCGCCCCATGTCCTGAAAGAAATATTGTAAAAAGTGGTCCATCTTTTACCTCTGGACGCCGTTTTCGCGGCGGGTATTCGTTTACTCGGCTGTCGTTTCGTCCTTGGGCTCTTCCGCTTTAGCTGCTGCCTCAGCCGCCATTTTGGCTTCCATCTCGGCGCGTACTTTAGCTTCTATTTCAGCTCTGAGCTCTTCCTCGGTCTTCGCGGGAGCTTCCTTAGCGGGAGCTTCTTCCGCGGGAGCTTCTTCCGCTTTTTCTTCCTCAGGCGGCGTTGCGGCGCCTGCGCCGAGAAGTTCGGCTTTCAGCTTCTCGCGAAGCTCGGCTTCAAGCTTTTCGCGTTCCGCCTTCTTCTCTTCTTCAAATTCGCGTTTTTCCTCGTCGAGAGCGTCTTCGGCTTTACCGCGCTCCTGTTCGTAGCGCAGACGGTTCTTAACGCTCTGATACTCAAAGAGTACGCGGAAGAACTGGATGAGGTGGAACAAGAAGAATATCGCAACGGGGAGAACTACGATAACGAGGAATCCCGTGCTGGTCTGGAGAAAGTCGAAGACTTTACCGAGACCTTTGAATCTTGTGCCGGTATATTTACCGACGACCTCGGACTCGTGTACCGTCAACGGGTCTTCTACGTCGTTGTTATCACCTTTTGTGGCGAATATGAGGTAGTTGCCGCCGTCATATATCTCGTAGATTCTATGCGTGTTGAGCACACGTTCGCCGTCGATGACGGTCCAGTATGTGATAATGTCGTCGATCTTGAGGTCTTTTGCGTCGCTTACGCTCTTGTCGATAACAAGGTCGCCCTGAACAAGAGTAGGATACATGGATTCCGTCTGAATGGAGAGGATCTCGTATCCGAAAATGCTCGGAACGCCGTTGCCCGACGTGCTTACGAAAGATACGTACGTGCAGAATGCCGCGACGAGGATCGCGATAACGAGGATAACGTTGATGATTATGTTCGCTATCTTACGTCCCTTCTTCGGCTTTACTGCTATCTCGCCGCCCTCTTCATCGTAAGTCTTGATGTCTTCATTTTTCTTTTTCATGGAATTACTCCCTTCATGATTTGCTTTCCATATAGTAACGGATCGAGGCCGTTAATAAACTTTAATCTTCGTCCGGTATATCGACAAGACCGGACTGTCCGCCGTAATCGACGTGGAACTGTAGGTTTGCAAGGATCTGCGCTTCAACTATCTTGTTGATGCAGTCGATATCCTGCCCTTCGAGCCATACGTAAAGCTCTATTTTCACTTTTTCTCCGGCAAGGAGCGTAAAGAGAGTTCTGTTCTGTCTGAACTCACCGAGGTCTCTTATCGTTACCTTTCTCTGTACCGGATATGCTTCCGTCCAGCTCGACGACCCTTGTATTATCATGTGTTCGTCGTTTGTAAGCTGTTCCGTACCGTCGATACTCGTCGTCGTGACGAATCCTTCCGCGTCTCCGATGTGCGTATCGCAGTTCGGCTCGTAGATGAAGAATTCGGAGCCGCCCTCGGCGTCGCCCGTCTCAGCGTTGATATGAGTCACTCTGAAGCCGATCCTGATGGCGCATTCCGCGCCGGATCCTCCGTCGGTGTGTATGAGCTCCTCGGCGTTCCAGATCGGCGTTCCGATAACGTACGTTCCCGCGCCGTTCTCGCCTTCGTTAAGCTCCACCGCTTCGGCAAGTATCACGCTGCAGTCCTGTTCGCTTCTTGCATAAAAAGTTCCTGCGACGTAATATCCGTTTCCGTCGTGTTTGTTCGCGTTCTGCTCGTCCGTAAGATGCAGATAGTCGCCTGTAGATCTGCCGTCAAATCCGTAGTTCAGAGTCACGAGACACTGTCTCTCGTCGGACCATGTGGCCGGCTTGAGCGGATAATCGTCGTCGACAAGATCGACGAAATCCACCTTCTGCCCCCACTCTTCGTCCGGCGCGTCATATCTGACGGCGATCTCAAGTCCCGGATCCGCGTTGACGTACATCGCCATATCGTTGACGTGAGGAGTCTGAGAGAGTGAAAACCAGGTATACGTCGCGGCGACAAGGAGAACGAGAAGCGCAAGAAGGATCCAGAGATACAGAAACGTTCTGCGCCGTCGCGATTTATTTGCTGTTTCTTCCAAGGTCTTGTCCTTTCAAATAATAGATGCGTGATAACTGCGTGACAGCCGCGCCGCATCATGCGCCGCGTCGCAGGATCCACATGAATCCACATCGCGTGATATGTACTCATGTCGCCCCTGCGGCTGCCCGACGCCCGTTTTGCGGGCGCGGGCATGTCTTCGGCTTATCCCATCCCGCCGTAAAGGCGGGATGGGTATTTTACCGAAAGAAAATTTAGCTGAAAACCGTTAGTTAAGCGAGAGGATTTGCTCCGCCTGCCGCAACGTATGCGATAGCAAGGTTGGTAGCCGCAGTCTTGATCTGTTCAGACGTTGCGCCTTCGTCCTCATATACGGTCTCGGCAGCCGTTACTCTGTTGAGAAGAGTCGTCTGAGCCGCTGTGGGTTCTGCCGCTGCTGCAGCAGCTGTGTAGATCTCTGTTCCTTTAACTGTTCTTATAGCCGCGTCGAGCTGCTCTTTAGATACAGTTGCGGGGATTGTCGGGTTAGCTTCGCTGCCTGTTCCCGCGCGAAGAGCCGTGTTTTCCATAGGAATGAGGTCTTCGCTGCTTGCGAACTGGAGATTGAGCTTACCGTCCATAGACGTTGCTGCGTTCGCAACCATCGTGTTATCAACGATATCGCCGTCGATGTAAACGATGACTGTGATCTTCTTCGCGACGTTCTGCTCAAGAGCTGTGAGCGTAAGGTCGTCTTTCTTTGTCGTAAGTTCGAGTGTCGGAGCTTCGCCCGCGTGAGCGGTCACCTCGTAGTCGAACAGAGCGATCTCGACCTTCAGACCGTCAGCGCCGACAGCTGTACCGCCGGAGTAAGTAACAGCGCCCGTACCGCCATCTACCGTTACGGTAATGTCGGGACGCGCAACTCCGAGGATCTCGTAAGTCGTCGTGTTCGTTGCGGTATCGGTCGAAGGAACTGCGAATACGATACGCATTGCGCTCATGAGAGCTCTCATTTCGTCGAGCGAGAACGTTGTGATGTTCGTGCTCTTGAACTGTACGTAAGAACCTGCGCCCTGTGTCTGAGCGTTTTCGGAAGGTGTGCCTACGTTGTAAACACGCTGCTTCGGAGCCTGCTGGAGAAGGAGGCTCGAGCCTGCCGCGTTCGTTCTGAAACCGAAGTCGAGAGCGTAGCCGTACGTGTCGTCGATGCTCGTCGCGCCTGCTCCCGCGCCGGGTGCGCCTGCGGTATTAGCCGCCGTGATAGCCGCACTCAGAAGGATCGGTTCCGCAGCCTGAGTGGACATATTGACCGTGAGGTTAAAGTTAAGTCCACTGTAAGTTACGGGAACGCGAAGCGGACCCGCGGTGAAGTTGCCCGCGTTCTTTGCGATATCAACGTAGATACCTGCGCCCGGAAGCATGATGATAGCAACGGGGTCGCCGGACATAGCCGCGTTAGCAAGAGTTTCGATGTCGTCTCTGCCGGGGTCAGTTTCACCTGCAACGGAAACGTACGTCTTGTTGATAAGAGCGTTGAGAAGCGAAGAGATATCAGAGTACGTGTATGAAGTCTTTTCAGCGTTAGCGCCTGTCGTCAGAGTAGTGTAATTGCCTCTTGCGGTCGTAAGAGCCGCAGCCGCGGTGTTGTACTGCGTGAGAGCCGCGTCAACCGTTGCGGGAAGAGATCCGCCTGCCGCCGTTGCGAGCGTTGCGGGAGTTGCCGCATTGATCGCAGCTACGAGAGCAGTGACCTGATCGTCCGTAAGATCAGCCGCGTTTGCATTGCTGAGAACGTTTGCAATCGCTGCGTTCTTGATACCTGTAAGGATATATCCGTTTGCTTCCTCAAGAGATGTGAGCATCGGATCGAGATACTCAACTTCTTCTCTTGTGAACGTTACCGATGTGGGATCGGACGCGGAAGCGACCTTCATGAGAAGTCCGCCGAGGTTTGCGCCGTTGTCAACGAGGGACGCGCGCGCCGCGTTTCTTGCGGACTGCATGTTGGAGCTGATCTGGGATATAGCGTTGCGGTAGCTGCTCTGGCGGAGCGTGATACCGGAGGATACGCCGATAGCGCGTACGCCTGCGAATGCATCATCTACCGTGAAAGCGTTTCCTTCAGCGCCGCCCGTTACGGTCTCTTCGTCAACGGTCATAACGCGGCCGTCGGAGCCGTATGTGGGAGCCATGAGGATGGAGTTGCCAACAGTTTTGTTTGTTGTGCCAGCGTCAGTGATATTGAGCGCTGCGGGAGTGAGGATGATGCTGGAAAGGCCGTAGGATACGTGGGAGAGGTCTACAAGGTTACCCCATGTATTGTTGGCTTCGGTAACGGCCTTGACTTCCATAGAGTCGCCGACGTTGGTCTGAACGCCGAGATCAGCTGCCTCACTTGTATAGTTAGCGTAATTCAGAAGCGCGATCTCGAGGTTTCCGTTTGCGCCGACGTTCGTCGTGATACCGGTAACTTCGGGAGCTGTCGACAGTGTGAACCACGCGTACGTCGATCCGACCATCATGATCGTCGCGACGAGAAGCATGCACAGTGCAGCGGCAAATTTCTTACGAATGCCGGACGGCATTTCGACCTTCCGCCGTCTGTTTGCGGTTTGTGTCATTTTGTTTTCTCCTTTCGGAATATGTTATAGCGTATTTATTCTCCCGCCGGAGCTGTGTGGTTATTCGTAATACTTACGGAGTAGTGGTTTCGGGCGCGGGAAGCGCTGCGATCGCAGCGTCAAGAGCCGCTACCTGAGCCGCTACCTGTTCTGCCGTTGCGTCAGCAGCGTTTGCTACTGTCTGAGCAGCTGTGATAGCTGTGCCGAGGTCGTCCTTTTCCTGTCCTGCTTCAGCAGCGTCATAAGCTGCCTGAGCCTCCGTGATCTTAGCCGTCAGAGCGCTCTTGTCGACGAGTCCTGCCGGAGGATTGTCGCGAAGGTCCGCATTGATTGCGGGAACGAGCGTAACGTCTGTTGTGAACTGGAGATTGAGTGTCGCCGTCGAAAGCTGAGCCGCGGTAGCCGCAAAGTCAGCGTTCTTGAGCGATGCGCCGTCGAGCCATACGACTACGCTGATCTGCTGTGCTGCGTTCTTCGGCATATTGTCCAAAAGAACGTTGTCAGCGATGTCAGTGCCGGTCGCGTCAACGAGCTTGAGTGTTCCGTTACCGTCAACGATCTTACCGTATGCGAGAACGTTAGGTGTTCCGCTTGCTACGCCGAAGTCCTGGATGAACGCGATCTTGACAGCGTCTCTGATCGCGGAGTCAGCCGGGATAGCGCCGAACGTGAAGTAACTTCCCGCTCCCTGTGTGGGAGAAGCAGAGCTGAGGTATTCATCTGTGCCGTTGTAAACACGCTGGATGCCTCTCTGCTGGAGTCTGAGCTGAGCGGGCGTACCGTCAGCCGCGGTCGTGTTGATGCGGAATGCGAGGTCGATCACATAACCGTAAGTCGTGATCACGTCGTTTGTACCGTCATTCTCGGTAACAACGATAGCGCGCACACCCTTTTCATTCGTCGTCTTTGTGAAATCGTTTGTGGATGTGTCGTAAGCCTTGAGGGATACGTTGTCGCCTACAAGCTCTTTGATACGTCCGTCGAAGCCGAACTCGGGGATAGCGAAGTGGATGCTTCCCTCGGGATCTTCTTGCGTTGCAGATGCAGCGTCTGTGATGCTCATTGCAGCCGGACGAAGATCGAGCTGTCCGAGACCGTAGGATATGTCGGTAAGAGTTACCAGGTTACCCCACGTGTTGTTTGCCGTCGGAACTGCGACTGTGCCGCCTCCGTTTGTGCCTGCGCGGCCGCTCGTGATGCCGCTTACAAGACCTGTACCGGGCATCAGCGCGACTTCAAGGCTTCCGTTGCCGGCGATCGACGTGTCAATGCCCTTAACTTCGGGAGCCGTTGACAGTGTGAACCACGCGTACGTCGATGTGACGAGCATGATCGAAGACACCAGCAACATGATGAGTGCCGCGGAAAGGCGCCGTTTGATTGCTGCTACGGAGTGTTCCTTCCGCTTTGTTGCGGTTTTTGCCATTTTCTTTCTCCTTTCGGATTTTAAAATAATTGCGTTGAGAAATCTCCCGCCGGAGATAGTTGGGATATTTTATAAATAAACCTTTTTGACGAATAGACACTATGCGTCAAAAGATTAATTTTCATGAATACGGACTCAGTACGGCATCAGTCCCAAAAGATCAGATTGTCCCAGAATTCTTCCCAGCGGCTCTTGTATCCGCCGCTGCCGTTTCCGTCTTCACTTCTTTTCAGTCTGAAATTCATCTGCGCGCCGAGATGACCGCCTATTTTAGAGTTGTCCGTGTCGACGTCGTCACCTTCAAGCCAAAGGACCACCATGTACTTATGTACTTCCTTCGGAGCGACTTTCGTCTGTTCTCCGTCGCTGATGATCTTTTCGGTCTT